>QMQL01000121.1 GCA_003650505.1 Candidatus Acetothermia bacterium
CCGCTCCACCGTCTCGATCGGCGAGGCTGGGATCCGATCGGATGTGAAGAGCATCGGGATGATGGTCAGAACCGCCTCGAGGCTCCGGCTGACCGCAGCGGCTGCGGCAGCGTCTGTCGTGTAGCGGCCGCCGACGGGGATGAGAAGGATCCGGACGTCCCCGATCTCCGCGATCTGCCGATCGTCGAGGACCGTCCCGAGGTCGCCGAGGTGGGCGATCCGGATCCCCTCGAGATCGAACGCATGGATCGTGTTCTCCCCGCGCTCCGCCCCTCTCCGATCGTCATGATAGGAGCCGACGCCGGTGAAGTCGATCCCCGCGACGCTCCTCTTCCCCTGCCCCTTGACGACGGCCGGATCGCCGGCGACGCGATCGACGGCGTTGTGGTCGAAGTGGTCGTGGCTGACCGTGACGATGTCGACCGGAGAGTCGGGAAAATCGTAGGGGACCTTCGCATCGAACGGATCGGTCAGGATCCTCCCCTCCTTAGCCTCGATCAAGAAACAGGAATGCCCGTACCAGGTGATCTTCATCTCTCCTCCTTTTCCGCTGTCTCAAGGATCATCTCCACCAATCTTCCGAAGTCGATCCCCGCCGCTTCGGCAGCGCGGGGGAGATCGCTCATCGGGGTCATCCCGGGGATGGCGTTCACCTCCAACACGTACGGGGTTTCATCCTCGCTCAGCCGGATGTCGACGCGGGAGAAGCCGGAGCAACCGAGGGCCCGATGGGCGCGGAGAGCGGTGTCCTTGGTCTTCCGGGTCGCCTCATCGGAGAGGGGGGCGGGGACAATGAATCGGGCGACCCCGTCGGTGTACTTCGCCCGGTAGTCGAACAGGGGTTTCTCCCCCTCGATCTCGACGATCGGGAGCGGCCTGTCCTCCCCGTCGATCCGGAGGATCCCGACGGTCAGCTCCCGGCCCGGGACGAACTCCTCGACCAGAAGCTCCCCTCCCCGGACTCCGATCAGGGAGGGAAGGAGCTCCTCCCATCCCTCGACGATCGCCACCCCTATCGTCGAGCCGCCGCGCCGCGGCTTGGCGACGAGCGGATAAGACAGGGAATCCTCGATTTTCTCCGCAAACCGACCGGGATCGTCCCCATCGTAGATCGACCATTTCGGGGTCGGTATCCGTTTTCCGGAGAAGATCTCCTTCGCCCGGGCCTTGTCCATCGCCCGGGCGCACGCCTGCGGCCCCGAGCCGGGATAGGGGATCCCCATCAGGTCGAGGAGGAGCTGAACCGTCCCATCCTCCCCGCTACCGCCGTGGAGGCAGTTGAAGACGAGCTCGACGCCGCGTAGGGAAGGGACGAGGTCATCGAGGGAGGATATCTCGATCAGGGAAGGGCTGTATCCGAGCGTGGAAAGCGCTTGATGAACGCTCCTTCCGGAGATCAAGGAAACCTCTCGCTCCGGCGAGTCACCTCCGGCCAGAACCCCGATCGTTTGAAGGTTCCCCACTTCCCCTCCTTCGCAGCGAGTATAACGAACGAACGTGGATGGCCGCAACGAAAACTGTTTGAGAAGAGGATTAACACCATTTCCCCCCACCTTGACGTCCCCTGGGCGGCCCGATATACTTTCATTCAGTCGGTCTTTGAAAAGTGGATAGCGTGGTATTGGGTTTTCCGAAAGGGAAACCACTGTCAGATAACTAAAGTTAGGATCAGAATCTAAACCGAGAGAGTTTGATCCCAGCTCAGGATGAACGCTAGCGGTGCGCTTAACACATGCAAGTCGTGCGATCGAGCCGGACCAATCATTCTTCGGATTGTGCGGACCGGTGACGGAGCGGCGGACTGGTGAGTAACACGTGGCTAACCTACCCCCTTGACGGGGATAACTGCCCGAAAGGGCAGCTAATACCCGATGTTGCTTCGGATCGATGGATCCGGAGCCAAAGGCGGTCCTGCCGTCGCAAGGGGAGGGGGCTGCGCCCTATTAGCTTGTTGGTGGGGTAACGGCCCACCAAGGCGATGATGGGTAGCTGGTCTGAGAGGACGACCAGCCACATTGGGACTGAGATACGGCCCAGACTCCTACGGGAGGCAGCAGTGGGGAATCTTGGACAATGGACGAAAGTCTGATCCAGCGACACCGCGTGGGGGATGAAGGCCTTCGGGTTGTAAACCCCTTTTCTGGGGGAAGAATAAGGTCGGGAGGAAATGCCCGTCCGATGACGGTACCCCAGGAATAAGCATCGGCAAACTTCGTGCCAGCAGCCGCGGTAAGACGAAGGATGCGAGCGTTATCCGGAATTACTGGGCGTAAAGGGCGTCTAGGCGGCTGAGCAAGTCACCTGTGAAAGCCCTCGGCTTAACCGAGGAAGGTCGGGTGATACTGCTCGGCTTGGGTGTAGGAGAGGGGAGTGGAACTCACAGAGTAGCGGTGGAATGCGCAGATACTGTGAGGTACCCCGATGGCGAAGGCAACTCCCTGGCCTGCTACCGACGCTGAAGCGCGAAAGCGTGGGGAGCGAAGGGGATTAGATACCCCCGTAGTCCACGCCCCAAACGATGTTCACTTGGTGTCGGCCGCTGATATTGGTCGGTGCCGAAGCTAACGCGTTAAGTGAACCGCCTGAGGAGTACGGCCGCAAGGCTAAAACTCAAGAGAATTGACGGGCCCCCGCACAAGCGGTGGAGCACGTGGTTCAATTCGATGATAAGCGAAGAACCTCACCTGGGCTTGACATACTAGTGGTAGGAACCGGAAACGGGGACGACCCTACCTTCGGGTAGGGAGCTAGTACAGGTGATGCATGGCTGTCGTCAGCTCGTGTCGTGGGATGTAGGGTTAAGTCCCGAAACGAGCGCAACCCCTGTCGTCAGTTGCCAGCGGGTAATGCCGGGGACTCTGACGAGACTGCTGGTGAATAGCCGGAGGAAGGCGGGGATGACGTCAAGTCATCATGTCCCTTATGCCCAGGGCGACACACATGCTACAATGGGGGGTACAAAGGGTTGCGATACCGTAAGGTGGAGCCAATCCCAAAAAACCCTCCTCAGTTCGGATTGAGGTCTGCAACTCGACCTCATGAAGCCGGAATCGCTAGTAATCGCGGGTCAGCCACACCGCGGTGAATATGTACTCGGGGGTTGTACACACCGCCCGTCACACCAACCGAGTGGGGGGTACTTGAAGTCGCCCTTTAGAGGGCGCCGAGGGTAACCTCCGCGAGAGGGGTGAAGTCGTAACAAGGTAGCCGTAGGAGAACCTGCGGCTGGATCACCTCCTTTCTAGGGAGAAAGCGAGACCGACCGAACTGACAGGACCACGCTATCCCTTTTCTCCCGCCCGTCAACCTTCCTCGCAAGACGGGACGCAGGTTACCTTTCACAAGCGGGAATCTTCCCATCGCTCGTCCTGGCTTTCCTCCCGATCCTCCGACCGGGGGAGTAGGCTGGTTCCGCTTCAGGACAAAGGGAGGACGGATGCTACCGACTGGTGACGAAAAGGTCGTTTTCACTGATCTGGTTTCTGAACTCGGGGATCTCCTCCACATCGACCGGGGGGAGGCGATCTACCATCCTGGGACGCAGAGCACGTCCGTCTACCTTGTGGTGGAAGGGCGGGTCAAGCTCGCCTACCTCGATGAGAGCGGGAAGAAGCTGACCCTGTCGATCATCGATGCGGGGGAGATCTTCGGTGAGATGTGCCTCGTCGGGGAGGAGACGCGCCGGCACCTGGCGACGGCGATCGAGGGCTCCGTCATCCGCTGCATACCGAGGAAGGAGTTTTCGAAGGCGGTCGAGGCCGATCCGGACAGCCTCCGCCTCCTCGTACTCCTGCATCCGCCGCGCGAAGTGTCGGACGAGGAGG
>QMQL01000122.1 GCA_003650505.1 Candidatus Acetothermia bacterium
CCTAGAGCCCGTCCCAGCCGAACTCCCCCAGATCAATCCGGCCGGACGTCCCCTGGCATCGGGTCGTGAACGCCAAGGGCGAATCTCGGATCGGGAAAGAGCAGGTCTCCCGACTCGCCGCCGAGGGGATACGGTTCGATCCCTCCGGCCGGATTGATCTGGGGGAGTTCGGCTGGGACGGGCTCTAGGGGGGATGATGCTGAATTTTCGGTTTTCTCGGGCGTTGGAGGTTCTGATCGCCCTCTCCTTGATCCTTCTCTCCGGATGCTTCGCCGAGATAAAGCGTCCGGTCGCTGACTTCGATTGGTGTCCGGACGGCTCCCTCGGGGAGCTCGACTACCGGTTCACCTCCGTCTCCGCTCCCTCCGGGTCCCCGATCGTGGAGGAGGTCTGGGAGTTTGGCGACGGATCGGCCCCGGTCCGAACGGAGTGGGGGGAGGTCTGGCATCGGTTCCCGGCTGAAGGGTTGTACCACGTAACCCTGACCGTCACCGACCGTTGCGGGATCTCGGGGACGGTGACGAAGGAGGTCCCGGTCGAGCTGGCGGCGTACATCCACCCCGGCTGGAGGCTGAACCTCGGGTTCCCGGTGAAGGTGACGGGGGTCGTCGAGAACCGCGCCGATCTCCGGCTGCTCTCTGTTATCATCAGGGCGAAGTTCTACGATCCTGACGGGCTCCGGCTGACCGCTGGTACGGTCGAGATCACCGATCTCGATCCCGGAGAGAAGGCGGCGTTCGAGGTCGAAGCGGAGGAGTTCTCGGCGAGGATCTTCTACGCCAGCGTCAAAGTCGAGTCGTTCATCGTCGATTGCCCGTCCCCGCAAGGAGCCGTTCCGTTCGATGAGGCTGATCGCTGATCTCCACATCCATTCCCGCTATTCACGGGCGACGAGCCCCTCGATCGACCTTCCGACCTTATCCCGGGCGGCCCGGGATAAGGGGATCGACGTCCTCGGGACAGGGGACTTCACCCATCCCGAGTGGTTCAAGATCCTGAAGGGAGGGCTCGCGCCGGAGGGGAACGGCCTCTACACCCACGATGGGATCCGGTACCTCGTAAGCGGGGAGATATCCGCAGTATGGAGCCAGGACGGCCGCGTCCGGAAGGTCCATCTCCTCGTCCTTTCCCCATCGCTCGATGACGCTTCCCGGATAAACCGGGAGCTCAGCCTCCTCGGGAACCTCGCCGCCGACGGCCGGCCGATATTCGGGGCATCGGCGGAGCGGCTCCTCGACGCGATCTACAACGCCTCCCCTGATGCCGAGGTGATCCCGGCCCACGCCTGGACCCCCTGGTTCTCCGTCTTCGGTTCGCGCTCCGGATTCGATTCGCTCGATGAATGCTTCGGCCCCTACACGGAGAGGATATTCGCGATCGAGACAGGGCTATCGAGCGATCCGCCGATGAACTGGCGGGTGTCGGCGCTCGATCGGATCGCCCTCGTATCCAACTCCGACGCCCACTCCACAGCGAACCTCGGCCGCGAGGCGACGATCTTCGACCTTCCCGAGCCGTCGTACGAGGCGATCATCGCGGCTGTGAAGGGTACCGGCCCCGGGCGCCTTACAGGGACGATTGAATTCTTCCCCCAGGAGGGGAAGTACCATTACGATGGGCATCGTGCCTGCGGGGTCGTCATGTCCCCGGCCGAGGCGATCAGGGCCAACGATCGCTGCCCGGTCTGCGGAAGGCCGCTGACGGACGGGGTGATGCACCGGGTGGAGGACCTCGCCGATCGTCCGGCCGGCTTCTCCTCCTCAGGCCGGCCGCCTTTCTACTCCGTCGTCCCCCTCCCCGAGATCATCGCCCAGGCGTTGGGGACAGGGGTGAAGACGAAGGGGGTCGCCCGCGAGCACGAGCGGCTGATCCGTCATTTCGGTAACGAATTCTCCATCCTGATCGATCTACCTGAGGAGGAACTCCGCAAGGCCCTCCCCGCGCGGATAGCAGAGGGGATCGTCAGGGTGAGGCGAGGGGAGCTTCGGATCGAGCCGGGCTACGACGGGGTATACGGGAAGGTGACGATCCCGCTTCCGGACGAGGAGGAGCAGCTCTCCCTCCTCTAATCGGCGAATTTCGCCTTGATCTTCTCCTTCAGCTCCCCTTTCAGCCGATCCTCGGCGAACGCCGCCTCGGCGCTCGTAAGGAGGATCCGCTCCAGCTCCTCCCGCGTTAGATCGAACGCCTCGGTCACCGCCTCGAGCTCGTGGGTGAGGTCGATCTGCGACATCAGCCGGTTGTCCGTGTTGACGGTGACCTTGATCCCAAGATCGAGGTAACGCTTCAGCGGATGGTCGGCGTAGGTCTCCATCAGCCCGGATATCTGGAGGTTGCTCGTCGGGCAGACCTCGAGCGGGATCCCCCGCTCGGCGACGAGATCCTCGGTAGCCGGGTTCTTGAACAGGTAGACGCCGTGCCCGATCCGTTCGGTGCCGAGGTCGACCGCCTCCTTGATCTGCTCCGGGCAGCACCCCTCCCCGGCGTGGATCGTCACGTGCAGCCCCGCGGCGTGGGCGAACTCGACCGCCTCGTGGTGGATCTGAGGGGGGTAGCTCCGCTCAGGGCCGGCGAGATCGAAGCCGACGACCCCCTTCCCGAAGAACTGGGCGGCGAGCTGGGCCGCCTCGATCGACCGCTCCGTCCCCTCCGGCTTGAGGGCGGACAGGATCAGGCCGGTCCTTATCGGGAAGTCGGCCTCGGCGCGGTGCATCCCCTTGAGTACCGCTGCCACCACATCGCGCGGTTTCAGGTCGAGCTGCGTGTGGAGGAGCGGCGCGAACCTGATCTCCATGTAGATCACATTCTCGTTTGCCGCATCCTCGCAGAGCTCGTAGGCGGCCCGCTCAAGCGCCTCCTCGGTCTGGAGGGTGGCCACGGTGACCTGGAACGCTTCCAGGTACTCCTCCAGGCTGCACCGCTCCGGCGGGATCAACGCGGAGATCGGATCCGGCGACAAGTCGGGTCTGACCTCAGGCGGGAGGGCATCCGCCAGCTCCAACACCGTCTGAAGGCGCATCGAGCCGTCCAGATGGACGTGAAGGTCTATCTTCGGTAGTTCTCGTATCCAGGACATGACTCAATCTACCCCGTCTTCCCTTCCGTTCCCAATCTGTCGGGGCTCACATCTTCCCCTTTGCCGATTCGACTTTCCGAACCAGCTCGCCGCTCCGTCCCTTCCGGTCGTCGATCCGGATCGATATCGACACGCGATCGGACATCTCGAGGAGACGATCCCGGCAGGCCTTGATAACCCCCATCACCTCGTCCCAATCACCTTCGATGCTCGTCCCCATCGCATGATGCTCGTGGGGGAGGCCAGATCCCTCGATGATCTTGTACGCTTCGGCGACGTATCCGCTCAACGATTCACCCTTGCCGATCGGGAAGATCGAGAAATCTGCGATCATCAGCCCCTCCTAGTACTCAAGCTCCCAGTCGGCCTGCTCTCCTTCTCCGACGATCGTGATCGTCCGCGCATCCGGGTCGAGGGTGACGTAGGCCCAGGACGGTTCGGTCCCCTCGTCGACGAGCTGGTCGAATTCGATGTAGTGGATCCCGTTTATCATCGTGTAGGCGTTCTCGTGATCGTGCCCCTGGAAGACGGCGATCACGACCCCGGAGTCCTCGAGGACCTTCTGCACCGCCTTGTTGTCCATGATCTCAGGGGCGTTCCCGGAGAGGAAGTGGACGTCGACGTCGAGGCGCTGGTGGACACAGACGATCGTCGGCTTGTCGGTCCCGGCGAGCTCGGCCCGGAGCCAGTCGAGCTCCTCGTCCGGAATGTTCCCCTGCACGACCCATCCGGCG
>QMQL01000123.1 GCA_003650505.1 Candidatus Acetothermia bacterium
CCTCCCCTCTTACGCCGGGCTCCTGATGCAGCGGGAGGTCGAGGCGCTCGCCAGGTTGATGTCCGACCCGGAGCGGCCGTATCTGGCGATCATCGACGGGAAGAAGGCGCGGAGCAAGCTCGGAGCCCTCCGCGATCTCCTCGCACGCGTCGATCGCGTCCTGATCGGCGGCGGTGTGGCATTCACCTTCCTCAGAGCAGGAGGGGCCTCGGTCGGGGCCTCGGAGGTCGACGAGGGGCTCCTCGTTGAGATCCCGGAGATCCTCACGTCCGCCGATCAGCTGGGGGTTGGGATCGACCTGCCCGAGGATGCGGTGGTGGCAACGGAGGTCTCGGATGGGGCTGAGACGGAGATCGCCGATGCTCGTGCGATCCCCGACGGATGGATCGGCCTCGACATCGGGCCGGAGACGATCCGCCGCTTCCAGGCCAGGATCGCTGCGGCGAAGACGATCGTCTGGGCCGGGCCGATGGGGGCGTACGAGTTCGAGCCGTTCGCAGCCGGGACAAGGATGGTCGCCGAGGCGGTAGCGGATTCGGATGCCTACAGCGTCATCGGCGGGGGGGAGACCGGAGAGGCGATCGAGCGGTTCGGTCTCACCGACCGGGTCTCCTACATCTCCACCGGTGGGGGAGCGGCCCTCGCCTTCCTCCGCGGGAAGACCCTTCCCGCGTTGGAGGCCCTCCGCGAATAGCTTGTCGCTCCCGCTTTTCCTCTGCTATAATCGGTGGATGTGCGGGCATAGCTCAGTGGTAGAGCATCAGCTTCCCAAGCTGAGGGTCGCGGGTTCGAGTCCCGTTGCCCGCTTTCGCCTTTCCGCCCAGTTGGCCGTCCCTGCTCGATCGAAACCGGGAGGCATCGATGGAACTCACTTCGCCCGCGCTCACCCTTGATACCTTGAGGGCGCGGGTCCTTTCGTGCTCCAAGTGCCCGCTCAGCGAGTCCAGGACGAACGTCGTCTTCGGGGAGGGGGATCCGTCGGCCAGGTTGATGTTCGTCGGCGAGGGACCGGGCGAGGTGGAGGACGAGACAGGTCGGCCGTTCGTCGGACCGGCCGGCCAGAAGCTCGACGAGGTCCTCGCCTCGGTCGGTATCGACCGCGCTCGAGTCTACATCACGAACGTGGTGAAATGCCGTCCGCCCGGGAACCGGGTCCCGACGCGATCAGAGATGGAGGCGTGTTTCCCCTATCTCGAGGCGCAGATCGCCCTGATAAAGCCGGGGTTGATCGTCACTTTGGGGAATACATCGACCCAGTGGCTCCTCCCCTCCGCTCCCGGGATAACCAAGTCGCGGGGGACGTTCTTCACCTGGCGTGGAGGGATACTCCTCCTTCCGATGTTCCACCCGAGCTACCTCCTCCGTTATCCATCGCGGGAGAGGGGGAGCCCGAAGTACCTGACCTGGCTCGACATCAAGAAGGTCAGGGAGTGGCTCGACACCGGGAAGGCGCCGGTCGGGGGTTGAGCCCCGGCTCTTCGGCCTTCCGGTGCGCCCCCCGAACCGACCGAGGTTTGACGGGGTGGCAGCGATTCCGTATAGTCAGGAACGCGTTTACTTGGGTTTCCAGAGCGAAAGGGAGAACGTCAATTGGCAAGAAAGAGAATCTATGAGATCGCCAAAGAACTGGGCATCACGAGCAAGGAGCTGATCGCGAAGCTCGCCGAGATGGGGATGCCCGGTTTGAAGGCGGCTAATTCGGTCGACGAGGACGAGTACGCCCTGATCGTCAACCTGTACAAAGAGGAATCCGCCCCGCCGAAGGAAGAAGAGCCGAAGGCGGAAACCCCTCCTGCTCCCAAGAAGGGGGTCCCGCGGCCGCCGATCGTATCGGTCCTCGGCCACATCGATCACGGGAAGACGACCCTCCTCGATGCGATCCGTAACTCCCACCTCGCTGAGAAGGAGGCCGGGGGGATCACCCAGGGGATCGCCGCCTATCAGGCGGATCTCGGCGGCCGGAGGATCACTTTCATCGATACGCCGGGACACAAGGCGGTCACCGGGACGCGCGCCCGGGGGGCGAAAGCGACCGACATCGCCGTCCTCGTCGTCGCTGCCGACGATGGGGTAATGGCGCAGACGGTGGAGGCGATCGATCACATCAAGGCGGCCGGGATTCCGATGATCGTGGCGATCAACAAGATCGACAAGCCGAACGCCGATGTCGACAAGGTGTTGAACGATCTCGTCCGCCAGGGGTTGACCCCGGAGGTCTGGGGAGGGGAGACGATCACCGTCGAGGTCTCTGCGCTCCAGGGGAAGAACATCGATGAGCTGCTCGAGATGATCCTCCTCGTGGCGGAGATGGAGGACCTCCGGGCCGATCCGAACGGACCGTTCAGCGCGGTCATCATCGAGAGCCACCTCTCTGCCGGCCAAGGACCGGTGGCATCGGCAGTGATCAAGGACGGAACCCTCCACGAGAAGGACTGGGTCGTCGCCGGCGCAGCCCACGGGCGGGTCAGGGCCCTGATCGACGATCGGGGGAACCGGGTGAAGGAAGCGCGGCCGGGCGAAGCGGTGGGGATACTAGGGTTCAACCGCGTCCCGCCGGTCGGGGCCGAGATCACGGTCGTTCGGGATCAGGCCGAGGCGCGCCGCCTCGCCGAGGAACAAGAGGAATCGAGGCCGCGCCGGACGGTCCGTCGACCGACCAGCTTCGAGGAGCTGTTCGAGGCCGGGGAGGAAGTGGAGAAGGTCAGGTTGATCCTGAAGGCGGCGACAAGCGGAGCCCTCGAGGCGGCCCGCCGGGAGATCGATGGGATCGATGTCGAAGGTGTGGAGGTGGAGATCCTTCACGCCGGCGTCGGGGTGATTTCGGAGAGCGACGTCCTCCTCGCCGCCTCCGTCACCGAGGAATGCCCGGTCGTCGGATTCGGGGTGAAGGCGGATGGAAAGGCGCGGAAGCTTGCCGATCGGGAGGGGGTCTCGATCCTCACCTATGATATCATCTACGATCTCGTCGATGAGATAGAAAGGGTCCTGAAAGGGAAGCTTGCACCGGAATACTCCGAGGTCGAGATCGGCGTCGCCGAGGTGAAGGACACGTTCAAGGTTCCGACCGGCGTTGTGGCCGGATGTTACGTCGCCGAAGGGAAGGCGGTGCGCGGGAGCGGCGTGCGCGTCCTGAGGGACGGGGAGACGGTCTTCGTCGGGGAGATCGCCTCGTTGCGGCGGTTCGAGGACGACGTGCGCGAGGTCCCGGCCGGCCGGGAGTGCGGGATTAGGATAAAGGGTTTCGACGACGTCAAGGTCGGGGATCGCCTCTCCATCTTCGAGCTTGAGGAAATAGCGCGCTGACCCCGGATGAAGATCGGCCTTCTCACCCTCTCCTTCCGCCTGGAGGGAGTCGATTCGATCAAGGAGCGACGCTCGATCGTCAAGCGGCTCCTCGCTGAGGTGCATCGCCTCGGGGCGGCGTTCGCCGCCTGCGAGGTGAGGGGAGACGGTTCCCTCCGCTCCCTCAAGATCCGCGTCGCCCATCTGTCGGACGATCCCCGCTACACCGAAGCGGTCCTCACCCGGCTCGAACGCCGGTTCGAGCGCGGAAGGGATTACCGCCTGGCCGATACGGAGAGGGAGATCCTATGAGCGGTGGGAGGCATATGGCCCGGCTCCGCGAGGAGATCCAACGGGAGCTGGCGGCGATCATCGAATTCGAGAGCAGGGACCCCATCGTCCGGGAGGCGTTCCCCACCGTGATGGATGTCCGTCTCTCCGTCGATGCCCGCTACGCCAAGGTATACGTCGCCGCCGCTGCCCCCACCGATAAGGAGATCCTCCTC
>QMQL01000124.1 GCA_003650505.1 Candidatus Acetothermia bacterium
CGTTCGCGCTTATCCACTCGAGGTGGACCCGGCGGGTGACCCTCCTGAAGCGGGCCCTCTCGGAGATCGGGATCGATCCCCGCCGGGTCCACCTCGAGTGGATAAGCGCGAACGAGGGGGCGAAGTTCCAGCGGACGGTGAGCTGGTACGTCAATGAGATCAAACGGCTCGGGCCGAGCCCGGTGGCGGAGGTCGTAGATGGACAAGCTTAAGATCGGGGTCTACTGGGCCGCATCGTGCGGCGGGTGCGACTGCTCCCTCCTCGAGGTGAACGAGCAGATCCTCGACGTCGCTGAGGCCGTTGAGTTCCTCCTCTGGCCGTGCGCCGCCGATCCGAAGTACACCGACCTCCGCGGATACGCCGATCGCGAGATGGATATCGTCCTGTTCAACGGCGCGATCCGGACCGGGGAGAACCGGGAGATGGCCGAGCTTATCCGCGCGAAAACGAAGCTCCTCGTCGCCTACGGCTCATGCGCCCACACCGGCGGGGTGATCGGGCTCGCCAACCTGTCGAGCCGGGATGAGATCTTCGAGACGGTCTTCGGCGATCGGAAGAACTGGCCGCAGACGGAAAGCGAAGAGGGGGGGTACCGGCTCCGCCTCCCCGCGTTCCTCGAGCACCTGACCCCGCTCTCCGACGTGGTGAAGGTCGACTACGTCGTCCCCGGCTGCCCGCCGCCGCGGGAGATGGTGAGCCGGCTGTTCACCGCGCTTCTGAGCGGCGAGCTCCCCGAGCCCGGCTCGGTCTTCGCCTCGGAGAAGAACCTGTGCGACGAGTGCCCGCGCAAGCGGGAGCACGAGCGGATCAGTCGGATCCTCAGGCCGCATGAGGCGGAGCCGGATCCGGACCGCTGCCTCCTCGACCAGGGTTTCCTGTGCATGGGACCGGCGACGCGCGGCGGATGCGGGGCGGTCTGCCCGAACGCGAACATGCCGTGCACCGGGTGCGCCGGCCCGGCCGGGGACGTCGAGGATCAGGGGGCGGCGATGCTGAACACCCTCGCCTCCCTGATCGGGACCGGCGAGGAGGGGGAGGACCAGCTTGCAGCCGAGGATGAGATCCTATCCCAGATCGACGATGTGATCGGAACGTTCTACCGGTTCGGCGCGGCAAAATCGCTCCTCGGGAGGAGGTATCATGAGCGAAACGGTCAAGCACATTAGCATCGACCCGATAACAAGGCTCGAGGGGCACGGACGGATCGAGCTCTTCCTCGACGAGGACGGTAACCTCGCCGACGCTTTCTTCCAGATCCCCGAGCTCCGCGGGTTCGAGCGGTTCTGCATCGGCCGACAGGGGGAGGACATGCCGCAGATTACCGAGCGGATCTGCGGTGTCTGCCCGGAGGCGCATCATTTCGCCTCGACGAAGGCGCTCGATGCCTGCTATTCCGCCCCCCCTCCCGAACGGGGGAAGAGGCTCCGTGAACTTCTGTATAATGCTTACATCTTTTCCGATCACCTCCTTCACTTCTACTACCTCGGCGGGCCGGACTACTTCGTCGGGCCGTACGCCCCTCCCGGCGAGAGGAACATCTTCGGGGTGATCGGGAAGGTCGGCCTCGAGCTCGGGAAGGAAGTGATCAGGCACCGCGGCTACGGGCAGCGGATCATCGAGATCGTCGGCGGCCGGCCGATCCATCCGGTGAGCGGGATACCGGGGGGGCAATCAAAGGGAATAACCGAGGAGGAGCGCGTGGAGATCGCTAAGATGGCCGCCTCAGCAGTCGAATTCGCCCGGGCGAGCCTGGAGATATTCGAGACGAAGCTCCTCGCTGATGAGACCTACAAGCGGTTCGTCTCGGCGGAGGCGCAGGCCCCACCGACCTACTACATGGGGCTGGTCGACGATAACGGGGCGATCGACTTCTACGACGGGAAGGTACGGGTCGTCTCCCCGGACGGGAGGGAGTTCGCCCTGGTCGAGGCCGGTGAAGTCCTCTCCCTGATCGAGGAGCGGACCGAGCCGTGGACGTATGTGAAGATCCCGTATCTGAAGGACATTGGCTGGAAGGGGTTTATCGCCGGGAAGGATAGCGGGATATACCGGGTCGGTCCCCTCGCCCGGCTGAACGTCTGCGAGCGCGTCGGGACCCCGTACGCAGACGAGGCGCGCGAAGCGTTCCTCGACCACTTCGGTGGCGGGCCGGTCCACGCCACGTTCGCCTACCACTGGGCGCGGCTGATCGAGATGCTATCCGCCGCGGAGAGGGTGGCGGCGATAATCGACGATCCCGGCCTGATGGAGGGGCCGCTCCGCTCCCCGCTCGGCGAACCGGGCGAAGGGGTCGGGGTGATCGAGGCGGCCCGCGGGACCCTGATCCATCACTACAAGCTCGACGGCTGCGGCCTGATCGAATCGGTGAACCTGATCGTCGCCACGACCCACAACGTCGCCGGGATATCCATGTCGATCAAGGAGATGGCCCGGGCGGTGGTCCGCAATGGGAAAGTCGATCAGGGGATCTTGAACCTCGTGGAGATGGCCTTTCGGAATTACGATCCGTGCCTCGCCTGCGCCACCCATGCCCTCCCCGGGCAGATGCCGCTCATCGTGCAGGTGTGGGATGCAAAGGGGCGCGTTCTGGAAAGGATCGAGCGATGATCGGTTTCGGACGAAACATGAGGGGATGGAGGCGAGGATGACCAGGTTCAACCTGGCTTCGAGGGAGAGCGAGCTCGCGGCCCTCGAGCTGTCGATGGACGAGGTCGTGGAGAAGGTCGAGGAGCTCTCCGGGCAGAACGTGTTCGAGTGCTACCAGTGCGGGATGTGCTCGGCCGGTTGTCCGTTGGCCGAGGAGATGGACCTCCTCCCGAACCAGGTCCTGCACGCCCTCCAGATGAAGGATGAGGCGGCGATGACGGCGAATTCGATGTGGATCTGCGCCAGCTGCTATTCCTGCCAAGTCCGCTGCCCGAAGGGGGTCGACCTGGCGAAGGTGATGGAGGGGATGCGCCAGATCTACCTCCGGAAGAGGTTCGACCACGTCTCGCTCGATGGTCTCAGCCATCGGGAGATCCGCCGCCTACCCCAGATCGCGATCGTCGCTTCATTGCGAAAGAAGACCGGGTGAGAAGATGGAAAGGCTGACCTACTTCCCAGGTTGCACCCTGAAGGACACGGCTAGAGAGTTCGAGGCCTCGGGGATGGCGGTGATGGAGGCTCTCGGCTACGAGCTCGTCGAGCTCGAGCGCTGGAACTGCTGCGGGACGGTCTTCTCCCTCACCGAGGACGACCTGATGCACCAGGTCGGGCCGGTCAGGGATCTGATCCGGGCCCAGGAGGCCGGATCGAACGAGATCATCACCCTCTGCTCGATGTGCTACGCCACGTTGAAGCGCTCGAGCCTGTTCGTGAACGACGATCAGGAGAGGCTCGACAAACTGAACGCGTTCATGAGCAACGAGGTCGACTACGAGGGGAACGTGAGCGTCTACCATCTCCTCGAAGTCCTGCGCGATCGGATCGGGTGGGAGGCGGTGGAGGAGCGGATGACAAACCCGCTCACCGGCCTATCGGTCGCCCCGTTCTACGGATGCACCCTCCTCAGGCCGGCCGAGATCGCGATCGACGATCCCGATTCCCCGACGATCTTCGCTGACATGATATCCGCCCTGTGGGCGACGCCGGTCGACTACCCGTTCGCCGTTGTGTGTTGCGGGGCGTACCAGGTCGTCGACCATCGCGACATCGTGATCGAGCGGACGCATCGGATCCTGAGCGCCGCCGCCCGGGGAGGGGCGGACGTAATCGTCACCGCCTGCCCGCTCTGCCA
>QMQL01000125.1 GCA_003650505.1 Candidatus Acetothermia bacterium
ATGCGGATCCTGAGAAACGACCGAACTACAAAGGAGGAAACATGAAAAACGTCGGATTGATAGTTCTTTTCATCGTGCTCGGAATCGGAATGGCCGAGACGGCCTCACCACAGATAAGCGTCGATGAACCGGTCTACGATTTCGGAGAGATACTTGAAGGGCTGGCCGTCGTCCATACCTTTGTCCTGCAGAACATCGGAGAGTAGCCGCTCGTGATCGAGGACGTCCACGTAAGCTGCGGGTGCACGACGACTTCGCTCGCTAAGTCGACCCTCGATCCGGGGGAGTCGGTCGAGCTCGGGGTGACGTTCGACTCGGCCGGCTTCAGCGGGAAGATCGTAAAGAACATCACCATCGAATCGAACGACCCCGCCACCCCAAAGCTCGTACTCAAGCTGACCGGAACGGTGAAACGTTCGGAGAGGTACCACATCGCAGTGAGCGACCTGAACTATCTGTTCTATCTCCTGATCGACCTGCGGACACCCCAGGAATACGAAGACTCACACATTCTCGGAGCGATCAACGTCCCGTACGACGAGCTCGTCGATTGGACTGATCGTCTCCCGAAGGGGGTATTGATCATCCTCTACGACGAGGACGGGACCCTCTCCGATCAGGCGGCGCAATTCCTGAACGAGAACGGCTTCCCCGAGGCGAGGAGCCTCCTCGGCGGACTGAACGAGTGGGCTCGACAGTTCGGTGAGCGGTTCATCCGATACGAAGAAGCGGAATGAATCACACTCCGAGATGGGGAGGCTCTAGTCCGTGACCGGCCGGTCAGAGGCTCCGTTCGGCGACCATGATGTCGATCCGGTCGGAGAGGTCTTCGGCCCGGTCAGAGATCTCGACGAGATCCTCGATGAAGTCGCGGAGCTGGAGCTTCCGTGCGAGATCGATCTCCATCTTGAATATCGTCTTCAGCGCCTCCCTCTCCAAGCGATCGACGTTCCCTTCAAGGATCTCGATCTCCTTCGTATGAACGGTCGTGTTCGACGGATCGTGGAACAGGGCATGAAGCGCGGAATTCACCTCTTCTCGTATCTTTCCGGTCTCCTCAGCGATCTGTTCAATGTAAGTAACGATTTCCTCAGGAATATCGATCCGCTCGAGAAGGAGGGTGTCGAGGGTCGCCTCACCGGAGTTGGCGAGCCGATCGACCTGCTCGATGATCTCGAGGATGTCGCGACGCGACGGAGCGAGGAGGGCGCCGGCGAGGAGCTCGACCTCCACCTCGCGTCGGATGTCATCGGCCCGCCCCTCCGCATTGTGCGTCTTCAGCGCGTATTCCTTTGCCTTCTCGATCTCCTTTTCCACCACGTAAGCAATCAACGACTCGTTGAAGGCGACGAGGGTCGCGTCGACCTGCTTCAAGTGGCGGAGGACGAGCTCCTCGATTCTTTTCCCTTTCCTAAAGAACACGATCCCTCCCGGACGAATCGATTCAGGGCTAGGATAGCCGCGCCGACCGACCGGCGTCAACCGCCCCTCGATAGAAGATGGAAGCAATCTCCCGAAGAGATGGGAACGATCCCTAAACCGGTCTCCACCAGCAGCCTCCCCTCCTCATCTATCCCCCTCGCGATCCCGAAAAGGGGAGGGAGGTTCCCCCTCTTAACCGAAATGCGGAGGCCGATCGTGACGGATCGGCTCAGGTAGGAGGCGAGCACCTCCCCTTCCTCCCGTTCTGCCTCGAGCTCCGCTCGGATCGCTTCGAGGAGGGTATCACGATCGATCATGACCCCGTGCTCGAGGGCGCAGGTGCTCCCCTTAAGCGGGGCGGTAGAGAGGTTGATCCCGATCCCTACGACGGCGATATCACCCACCTTCTCGACGATGATGCCGCCGAGCTTTTTCTTATCGATCACGATATCGTTCGGCCATTTCAGCCCCGGCTTCAGGCCGAAGCGTTCGAGGGCGAGCGCGACCGCAACGCCTGCGGAAAGCGGGAGAAGCGTTCCATCCTCCAGGAGGAATGTAGCATACAATCCGCCGATCGGAGAGCGCCACTCCCTCCCGAACCTACCCCGACCAGCGGTCTGGGAGTCGGCGAGGACGACGTCCCCCGCCTTCGCCCTCCCCTCGGAAATGAGGAGGCGCGCGGCCTCTTGGGTCGAGGTCACCGTATCGAAGCGATGGATCTCACCGATCATCCGGCCACCGGCAGAGGGAAAGTATCGCCGGCATGCGGTATGACAACGGTCCGGAACCGATCGCCGAACCGCTCGCGACCGATCCGAACGACATCCTGCAGGTCCTTGATCGGCGTGAGGAAGAACCGCTCGACGAGCCGGTCATCCATCTCGGAATAGAGGTAGATCGAAGCACGGTTGAGATCGCGGGCGAGGTGGACCGCCTCGTGGCCACCGAGCTTGAACCCCTCCTCCTTGAAGATCGCAATGACATCCGCCGGAGAAGCGCTTCGCATGATCCAAGAGGTGAAGACCTCGTTCCCAATCCCGTCCGGACAGGCGGCGACGAGGACGACCACCCCTCCGTCCCGGACCGCCCGCATCGCGTTATAGACCCCCTTGTAGGCCTGGTAGAGGTCGATGTCCTTCGGGTGACCTCCGGCCGAGGCGATCACCAAGTCGCCGCGCTCCTTGAGTCGGACCTGGAAGTGCTCGTCCCAGAACGCTCGCCCTTCCGCATGAGCCGCCTCCGCCTCCCCGATCACGATCTTCGCCACCCCACCGTCGGAAGCGAAGATCACATCCACGATGAACTCCAGGTTGACCATCCTCGCCGCCTCGACCATCTCCTCGCTGACCGGATTCCCGGAGTAGACGCAGGCCTCACTCCCCGGTGAGAGCATCTCGGCGTGATTCGCCTCGATCGTCGAGCGCCCGGCGACTCCGGGGAGGATGTTCTTCCTCCCGCCCGAATAACCGGCGTAGTAGTGCATCCCGATGTGCCCGATGCTAACGACATGATCGGCCTCAACGACGAGCCGGTTCAACAGTATCGGCGTACCGCGTGAGCTCCTCCCCACCTCGACCAGGTCGCGGTCGCAGTCGTGGACGACGACCTGAAACCGGTTCCGCAGATCCCCGAGGATCGAATCGAGCTCATCGTCTCGCGGAGGGCGGTGGATCCCGGTGGCTACGAGGATCGTCGCGCCATCAGGGGTCATCCTACCCTCGAGCCGTTCCCAGATGAGGGAGAGGATCTCGCCCGTCGGGGTAGGGCGGGTGTGATCCGTGACGACGAACACGGTCTTTTCGCCCGGATTAAAGATCCCTTCCGGATCGGGAAGGCCGATCGGATCCTCCCACGCCCGCCTGAACTCCTCCGCAAGCGGGAGGGAGGGGATCTTTACCCCTTCGAGGACCGTGATGTCGCACCCCCGCGGAAGGGAAAAACCCATCGACCCTGTCCCGTAGGGGAGGGTGAGCTTCATCGTCCGCCTTTCCATGACTTTCCGGATTCTAGCCGCCGGCCGATTCCCTCACCAACCTTGCGGAAGAATAGAAGGAGAGCTACGCTCTTTCGAACCTCAAAAGGGGGGAAGATGCGAAGGCTTTACCTCACCTCGGAATCGGTGACCGAAGGTCACCCGGACAAGATCGCCGATAGGATATCGGATGCGGTCCTCGATGCTATCCTCGCCGAGGACAGGTCGGCCCACGTGGCGTGCGAGACGTTCCTCACCACCGGGCTCGTCCTCGTCGGGGATAGCATCGAGGACCGCATCCGATATCCTATCGGCGATCTTGTCCGGGTGACCTTCGGTCACCGATTCCGAGGTGAGGTAAAGCCTTCGCA
>QMQL01000126.1 GCA_003650505.1 Candidatus Acetothermia bacterium
CCGCCGATGAACGGGGCGATGAGAAAGACCTTCTTGATGTCATAGGCCCATTGAAACGCACTCGTTGCCGGCAGGACCATCAACGCGTAGATCAGAAGCCCTCCAGTGATGCGGAGGGAAACGGAGACGACGATCGCGACGAGAACGAGGACCCCATAGTAATAAGCGCGGGCGTTCAGGCCGGAGGCGATAGCGAGCCTCCGATCGAGCAGAAGTGCGAGAAATCCCCTCCCGAACCCGAGAGAAACGATCCCCACAAGGGCAGCAACGATGGCGAGAAGCCCAACCTGATGCATCGTCATCCCGAGAACGCTCCCCCAGAGTAAGGACAGGGCCCCGCTTCCAATCCCGCCGCCAGGGGCCCTAGTCAGAAAGACGAACCCGAGGGCCATCGTCACCGGGAAGAGGGCGCCGAGGACGGCGTCTGTGTTCATCCGGGATATATCGGCGAGCGGGCCGAGGACGAGCGCGATAAGAAGGGAGAACGCGATCGCCGTCCAAAGCGGCTCGAGGGAGAGCATCATCCCGAGTGCCGCCCCGGCGAACGCGGCGTGCGACATGGCGAACCCGAGGGAGGAGAGCTTCATCCTGACGACGAACGTCCCGATCGCCCCGCAGACGAGCCCGGCGAGGAGCGAGCCGAGGAGGGAGGGGAGGACGATGTGCCAGGGGAGGCCGAACACTAGCCGCCTCCCTTTCCTAGCCGATCGGAGAGGATCCGGCCTTCGACGATGGTGACGATCCGATCGGCGCGCTCGCGAAGGTATCCGACCTCGTGGCTGACGACAAGCGCGGTCGAGGAGAGCTCCTCCTTCAGGGCAACGACGAGCCGCTCGACGTCCGCATTCGCTTCTGGATCGAGGTTCGCCGTCGGTTCATCGAGGAGGAGGAGGGCCGCCCGCTGGGCGAGGGCACGGGCGAGGAGGGCCTTCCGCTGCTGCCCGCCGGAGAGCCGGCCGATCGGCCGACCGGCGAGATCTACAAGGCCGACCGCGGCGAGGGCCTCCCCGACCGCCTCTCGATCGGCGCGGCCGACGAATGTGAACGGTCGGAGGCCCCCGAACCTCGCCATCAGCACGACGTCCCGGACGAGATAAGGGGTGGAGGGGGAAAAGAAGAGGTCCTGGGGGAGGTAACCGATCCGCCGCCTCAGCCGATGCGAGCCGGTGCTCATCGGCTCACCGAAGACGCTCACCTCCCCGGAGCTCGCCGGGAGGAGGCCGTCGATCACATCGAGGAGGGTCGTCTTCCCCGCCCCGTTCGGCCCGACGATGGCGAGGAGCTCCCCCTCGTTGACCGAAAGGTCGATCCCCCTCAGGGTCGCCGAGCGCTCCCCCTCGTAGGAGGCATCGATCCCCCTCAGGCGGACGACGGTCCGGTCCACGCGAAGAGCTCCTCGAGCGGAAGGGTTCGTGCCCGGATCGATTCAACCTCGATATCCCCTTCTCTGAACGTCGTAAGCGGTCCATCCCTGATCTCGACCACGACGCTCCTCCCTTCCTCCGTCGTGAATCTGACGCGGGGGAGCCCGTCATCGAGGATCTTGAGGTTCCCCTTCCCGGCCGTGCATCCCGATCCGATCTGGATCCCATCGGAGAAACATGAGAGAGGCGGCTCTCTCCCCGCCTTCGACTCGGCGCTGATCCCGAAGTAGCCGGGATGCTCGAGCAAAGAGAGGGCAAGGAGGCCGGCGCGGATCCCGGCGATCAGGAACGGTCCGATATGGCCGTGCAGGCGGACGCCGTCCTCGATGAGATCGGAAAGGTCCGCCCGATCCGGCTCGATCCTAAGCCTTTTCATCTCACTCATCGGCCGGTTCGATAGACTCGAAGAGGGCCTGGACGTTGTGGGAAAATAAGCCGATCAGGGTCTCCGCCTCAGGTGGGAAGCCTGGGAAGTTAGATAGAACGATGTGAACAGCACCGATCTGCTCCGCAAGCTTCTCCCCAAACTCAGTCCCGCTTTGCCAATTATCGATCACGAGAATTGCCCCGGCCTTCCGTCCGGCATCCGCAAGTTCGTCCAGATCGCGTATCGAGAGCCCCTCCGGCATCGGGTAGGTGGCGACTACATCGAACCCGAGCCAGGAGACGAAACCGGCCTGCCACTCCATGCAGACGACCGGGATCCCGTCGACACCGTGGGCTTCCGCCTCATCACGAAGGGAATCAGCAAGCTCGGAGAGCCTCGCCTCGTAGTCGGCGGCGTTCGCCCGGAAGGTCTCCGCTCGGTCCGGGAAGCGGTCGACGAGCGCGGCCGCGATAGCCTCTGCCTTCGCCGCTGCCGCCTCGGGGGTACTCCATGGGCCGGGGAGGGGGACGGCGGTGTTTTCATCCCCGATCGCGGAGAGGAGCGTGTCAACCCACGCCTCAAACCCGGAATAAAAGACGAGGTCGGCCTTTGCAAACGCGGCTATATCGCTCGGGCGGAGGTCGTAGTGCGCCGGGCAGAATCCGGAGGGGATGATCGTCACAACATCGATTTCGCCATCCCCGATCGCCTGCGCGATCTCTCCGAAGACCGCATGCGTGGTGACGACGATCGGTTCCGCCGCGTAGATGCCCACAGCGAAAGTAATGAAAAGCACAGCGATAAGGAAGATCTGCTTCAACATCTTCTTCTCCTTTCTAAACGATCCTTTCCCCGGTTGAGGTGGCTGTCAGTCCCCCGTGCTTCACCCCCTTTAGGCTGATCAGCCGATCGGCGAGGGCACGGATCCCTCCGGCGTCACCCTTCACCGCGATCAGCTCGAGGCAGTTGTCGCCGTCCAAGTGGATGTGCGTCGTAGCGATGACGTAGGAGAGGGAATGATGTTGCAGATCGGTGATCATATCGGCCAGGCCGGGGCGGTGATGGTCGTAGAGGAGGGTGATCACCCCGGCGACCTGCTCATCGTCCGCCCATTCCTGGGCAACGAGCTGCTGACGGATCGCATCCCGGATCGCCTCGGAGCGGTTCTCATACCTCCGCTTCCGCCAGAGGGCGTCGAACCCCTCGATCAGCCGCTCGTCGATCGACACGCTGAACCTGACGAGTCTCCCCACAGTAACACTTCCTTTCGATCTCGTAACACGAGTAGTTTACCGGGCCGGACCCGTTTCACAAGGGACCTCTTCCCCCGGCGGCCCGAACCGGATATAGTCTCAGGTGGCATGAAACCGTTCCTCGTCGAGAAACCGTTGATCGGGATGATCCATCTCCCCCCGCTCGCCGGGAGCGTCGGCTACCGGAAGCAGGGGGCCGGGCCGATCCTCGACTCCGCCCTCCGCGACCTCTACGCCCTCGAGACAGGTGGGATAGACGCCGTCATCGTGGAGAATCTCGGGGATGCCCCGTATGCCAAGCTCGCCCCGCGCGAGACGATCGCGATGATGGCGGTCATCGTGCAGCGGCTCGTGGAGAAGACGAGCCTCCCCGTCGGGGTGAACGTCCTCCGGAACGACGGGCTCGCCGCGATGGCGATCGCCGCCGCGAGCGGGGCGTCGTTCATCCGGGTGAACGTGTTCACCGGAGTGGCGTTCACCGACCAGGGGATAATCGAGGGACAGGCGCGCGATCTGAAGTGGCTGAAGCGCGACCTGGGGACGGAGACGGCGATCCTCGCCGACATCCACGTCAAGCACGCCGCCCACCTGACCGGTATCGAGGAGGCGGCGATCGACGCAGCGAGGAACAACCCGGACGGGTTGATCGTCTCGGGGATCGGGACCGGAAAGAGGACGCCGCCGGAGGACCTGCAGGTGGTGAAGGGGGCTGTGAATC
>QMQL01000127.1 GCA_003650505.1 Candidatus Acetothermia bacterium
GGCTGCCCCTCTGGAGAAAGCGTGAACTCAGCCGATCGAGCGGGTGGCTAGATCCACGCCGGGACGGAGTTCCTTTTCGTAATTGAGGTACTCCCGATCTACGTGCATCCCTGCCTTCTCATATAGGCGTGTCGCGCCGGTCAAGCTCTCAGAATCGACTCCCAGTACGACCTTCGCCTTCCCCCGGCGGTAGAACTCGCCGAACGAATGGTGGAGGAGGGCGAGCGCTAGCCCCCTTCGGCGCCAGGGACGGCGAACCCCCAATTCATCCACACTCCCCATCTGCGGATCCTCGGGGACCTTCGGCCAGCAGAGGGAAAAACCAGCGATCTCATCGCCATCTAGGGCAAGGAACCAAAGCGTAGGATCGAAATCCTCGCTCTCTTCCATCCAATGCCGCCACTCTTTCAGCTCTTCCTCGAACGGCTGCTCCACGTATCCCCAGTGGTCGCGGAACGTCTCGCGGATTGCGGCGACAATCGGCCGGTCGTCCTCTCCGGGAACGAAGGTCCGCACGCTTATCCCCCCCGGCCACTTGGGCTCCGGCGGAGGAGAGTCAAGCTCGATCATCATCCGCCAAAAGTATCGGACCAGTTTGAAACCTGCGCTCTCCAGGAGCTCTCGCGCCGAAGTATCCTGTTTGAGCGCGCCGTGCTGCATGATGACCCGCGCGCCGGGAGGGGCCTTGGGGATCGCCTGACGCGCTCGTTCCTCTGCCCAACTGAGGAGGTAGGTCCCGATCCCCCGGCCGCGATAACCGGGATGGACGCGCCCCCAGCTCCAGACACGCACATGCGGCTCGGAGGTGTCCCAGACCTCTACGTAGCCGACGATCTCTCCGGCCGAGGTGAGGACAAGCCGGGTGTCGGTCTCGAGATTGAAGTTGGGTGTGGTCCACTCAACCCGCGTGTCGGCAATGTCGTGTTGTTCTTTACCGACGAGCTCCATGGAACAGGCGTTGAACAGGGCGACAGCACCCTCGATGTCGTCGAGCGATCCCGGGCGGGCGGTAAATCCTTCAGCTAGCTCGGTTAGCATCGGGCTTCTCCCTTATTCGCAATGGGGGGATTGTACCTGTTGTGGTTGCGTAGTTCCCGCACGGAGCGGTTGTGAAGACTCGGTCTGTCCTTGCTCAAGTTGTGTTTGGAAAATAGATGACCTGCCGGGTAATCCGGCAGGTCACCACTTCGCTACGAGCGGCTGAGTCGGTTCAGGGGGTTACGATAATCGGGACCATGAGCGCCTTACCCTGTCCAAACACGATCCAGAAGATGTGCCTCCCCGGTGAGAGGTTCGCGGTTCCGATGTCGAGGACGTAGGTGTCCCCATTTTCGTAGTGACCGGAGAACGAGTAGACGGACATGTCAAGGCCCCCGCCTCCGCCGGCTAGGTCTCCGAACCCGGGCCTGTCGACGCTCACCCACGGCCAGCCGGTCTTCCTCCGCTCCGCGCGCGGGAGGGGGAAGTTAACCACAACCGTCTCGCCGGCGCGTACGGCGGCAGGCTCTATTCCGGCCAGCTCCGCGAGGTTTCCGAGGGCGGGCGAGTTGGGAGCCCCGGCCGTACCGGTCACCGGCCTACCTTTCTCATCGAGGCCGCGGGTGACGATCCCGGTGTTCGTGTGCCAGTTGTCGGCCGTGTCCGGGCCGAGCGGATCTATCCGCTCCATCGTCGCGAACGTGCTCGCGCTCCCGGCGGCCCAGCCGTCCCGGCCGAGATAGGAGGCGTTCGCCGTGTCGACTAGATTCCCGTTCGCGTCGAACAGGGCGATCACCTCACCCCGGTCGGAGAGATCGAGATCGAGGGTGCGCGAAGTGTCGTAGACGACGCCTGCTTTCACGTCTTCTACCGTCTTGTCGTCCCTCCGCTCGATCGTGTAGTACCCGCCGGCTCTTTCCTCCGGTTCACTCGTTACGAGCCACGGGATGGCGCTCGGGTCTTCCTTGAGGAAGTGAACGGGCGGTGCCCCTTCGCTTCCCGCCCCCTCGCATGCCGGGATCGATGCGCCTGGAATTACACCGGATAGCTCGACAACCTTCCACTCCTGCTCCTCGGCGCTCGTCGGCCTCGTCCTCCGCCAGCGGATCGTCCAGCCGGTCAGATCGACCGGGGAACTCCCAAGATTCCGCAGCTCGATCCACTCATCGCGCGAATCGGCCGCTGTTCCTGCCCAGGCGACCTCACTGATGATCACCCGCCCCTCGCATGCAGCGGCTGAACCGCTCGTTCCACCCCCTCCCCCGATCACCGGGGCTACGCCGATCGTCACGGTAGCAGTGTCCGTTCCGCCGTTCCCATCGGCGATCGTGTAGGTGAACGTGTCCGTCCCGGAGAAGCCATCAGCCGGCGTGTAGGTGAATATACCTCCTTCGTTCGTCACCGCTCCGTTCGCAGGCTGAGTGAATGAGGCGATCGTCAGCGGATCTCCGTCCGGATCGGTGTCGTTTGCCAGTGAGTCGATGGTGAACGGAGCTCCGGCGTCGGTCGTGGCGCTGTCATCCTGGGCGGTCGGCGGATCATTCACTGCAGCAACGGCGACGACGACATCAGCGGTGTTCGTCCCTCCCTTACCGTCGGAAACGGTGTAGGAGAAGGTGTCAACGCCGCTGAAACCGGCCTCTGGCATGTAGATCACGTCCGTCCCATCGCTGGAAGCGACTCCGTGTTCAGGAGCTTCCACCGATTCGACCGTCAGTCGATCCCCATCCGGGTCTGCATCGTTTGACAGGACTGGTATCGTCACCGGTACCCCCTCATCCGTCACCGCTCCATCCCCCTCAGCTACCGGCGGATCGTTCACCGCCGCGACCGAAATGGTCACGGTCGCCGCCGCCGTGCCGCCGTTCCCGTCGGATACGACGTAGGTGAACGAGTCGATCCCGCTGAACCCCGTATCGGGGATGTAGGATACCGCGGTCTTGGCGTTGAGGACCGACCCGTGTTCCGGCTGCGAGATCGACTCGACGAGGAGGAAGTCCGTATCCGGATCGGAATCGTTGTCGAGGACCGAAATCGAGACGAGCGTCCCTTCGTCGGTAACGGCGCTGTCGTCCTGGGCGAGCGGCGGGTCGTTCGTCGGAGCGACCGTCACCGTAACAGTCGCCATTCCGGTCCCGCCGTTACCGTCACAGACGGTGTAGGTGAACTGATCGAGGCCGTTGAACTCCGGATGAGGAACGTATGTGACCCCGGTTCCGTTGCTGATGACCGATCCATTCGCCGGCTGGATTACCGATCCGACGGTGAGCGTGTCTCCGTCGACATCGCTATCGTTGCCGAGGACGTCGATGGCGATCGGCGTATCTTCGATCGTAGCGGTTGCGTCATCGCGGCCGATCGGAGGGTCGTTGATCGCCGCGATCGTGATCTCCGCCGTCGCCGTAGCTATCCCCCCGTTCCCGTCGGTGACGGTGTAGGTGAACGAGTCGGTCCCGTTGAAGTTTCGCGCCGGCGTGTAGATGATCGTCTCACCGCTTCGTGCCGCGCTTCCGTGGAGCGGCTGGGTGAGCGATTCGATCTGGAGCGGATCGCCGTCGGGATCGGAGTCGTTGTCAAGCACGGCGATCGTCACCGGCATGTCCTCTCCCGTGGCAGCGGTGTCAACCTGAGCTATTGGGTCCTCGTTCACCATCGCGACCGCGACCGTGACCGTAGCCGTAGCCGTGCCCCCGTTCCCGTCGGTGACGGTGTAGGTGAACGAATCGGTCCCGTTGAAATCGGCATCAGGAGTGTAGGTCACCGCTTCCC
>QMQL01000128.1 GCA_003650505.1 Candidatus Acetothermia bacterium
CTCGTCGCGCGGGAAAGCTCGCTCGTTGCCTCCCGAGCCGGCTCGCTCTCCCGCGCGACGAGGTTCAGGCTCGGGGCGCGCGCATCGCAGCAGACTGCGACGTGCGGCTCGCAGACGAAATCGTCGAGCTTCGTCGACAGCCAGTGGTAACGGCGGGCCATCCCGGTATCCTCGTCCATCCCCTGCTGGATGACCGCCCAGCGTCCCTCCCGATCGAAGAGGAACGAGTGATGGTAGATCTGGTAGCCGTCCTGCACGGCTGCGCTGTCGACCTTCGCCGAGGTTCTGCTCGCGTAGACCAGTGGATCGGCCTCGATCCCGGTCCTCTCCCCCCAGGTTGCGATCTCGTCCGGGGTCCTCCTCGAGGTCGCTCCCTTCCCGCCGGCGACGAACAGGCCGAGATCCTCCTCAACCCCCTTGATCCCATCTTTAATCGCTCCGCAGGTCGTCGTCGTCAGCCCGCTTGAGTGCCAGTCGAAGCCGAGGACGCAGCCGAGCGCCTGAAACCAACCCGGATCGCTCACCCGCTCAAGGAGGCCGGCCGTACCGTATTCGAAGATGACGAGCTCGACGATCGAACGGGCCAGCCGGCTCATCCGGGAGAAGAGCCACCGCGGCGCGCGGCCGCCGTGTAATGGAAGGTCAGCGTAACCGGTCCGCATGGGACCAATGTAGCCGATCGGCGCGCGTCAGGCTAGTTAGCTGCGCGGGGGGATGATCCGATCGATCAGCCCGTACTCCTTCGCCTCCACGGCTGACATGTAGTAGTCGCGGTCGGTGTCCTTGGCGATCCGCTTCACCGTCTTTCCCGTGTGCTCGGCGAGGATCTTGTTCAGAAGGTCGCGCATCCGGAGGAGCTCCTCGGTCTGGATCTTCACGTCCGCCGCCTGCCCCTGCGCTCCCCCGAAGACCTGATGGATCAGGATCCGCGAGTTCGGAAGGGCCGAGCGCTTCCCCTCCGTACCGGCAGCGAGAAGGACGGCAGCGATCGACGCCGCCTGGCCGATGCAGATCGTGGCGACGTCGCACTTCACGTAGCGCATCGTGTCGTAGATGGCGAGCCCGGCGGTCACCAACCCGCCAGGGGAGTTGATGTACAGGCGGATGTCCTTCTCCGGGTCCTTCGCCGCCAAGAAGAGCATCTGGGCGATGACGACGTTCGCCGCGTCGTCGTCGATCTCCCCGCGGAGGAAGACGATCCGGTCCTCAAGCAGGCGGGAATAGATGTCGTAGGTCCGCTCGGTATGCCCGGTATGATCGATGACAAACGGAATCTGGGCTGGCATCACTCCTCCTTCACAGTGGCCGATTCGAGCAGCAGGTCGAAGACGCGCTCGTTAGTCTTGCTGAACCGATAGTCATCCCACCTATCCTCCGCCTTCAGCCGGGCGATGAACCTGATCGGATCCTCTCCGATCGACTCCGCATCCTTGGTCGCGATCCGCTCGAGCTCCTCATCTCCGATCTCGATCCCCGCGTCCTGCGCGATCCGGCGGAGGATCAGCTCGCGGCGGAGGCGGCGGGAGACGGACTCTCGGATCTCCTCACGGAGCTTATCTTCATCGATCTCCCTCTGCGCCAAATACTCCTCGAAGGGCATCTCCGAGTCGGGGCGCGCGAGGGACTCCTTCATCCGGGATAGCTCCTCCTCGGTCAGATCCTCGACGAATCGGTCGGGAAGGGGGATATCGGTCCGCTCGATCAGGGCGTCGACGAGCTTCCCTTCTACGAGCCGGCGGTGTCGCTCGGCCCGGTCCTCATCGATCTTGACGCGGATGTCCGCCTTAAGGGCATCGAGCGACTCGAACCCGGCGTCCTTTGCCAACTCGTCGTCTACCTCGGGGAGGACGACCTCCCTAAGGCCGAGGACGTGAAGCTGCGTTTTGATCTTCCTCCCGTCGGTAAGCTCCGCCTCTATATCGACATCCGATCCGACCTTGGCCCCGATCAGAAACCGGGTGATCGGGTTTTCGGAATCGACGCGGGTGTCCCACTCGTGGTCGTTCTCCCGGACGCGGACGATGTCCCCGTCGGAGACGGTATCACCCTCCTTCTCCGCCAGGACAGCGAACTCGGCCCGGACCCCCTCGAGCGTCCGCTCGATATCCTCGTCGCTTACCGGCTCCACCGGCTTGACGCTCACCTCGAGATCGCGATAGTCGACCGACTCTATCTCGGGGAGGATAGCGAACGAGGCCTCGAAGACGAACGGCTCCGACTCGTCGAACGAGACGACCTCGATCGTCGGCGGTGAGACCGGCCGGAGGGCGAGCTCGGACAAGGCGGCCGGGAGATGCTCGCGCTCGAGCTCCTCTCGGGTTTCGGCGAGGAACACCTCCCGGCCGAAACGGGAATCGAGGAGGTGGCGGGGGATCCGCCCCCTCCTGAACCCGGGGATGCTCACCTCAGCGGCGTAGCGGCGGTAGATCGCATCGAGCCGCGTCTTCACCTCGGCCGGCGGGACCGTCACCCGGACCTTCGCCTCCGTCGCGCCGCGGCCGGCGATCGTGTACTCTGCCTTCTCATCCATTACCGGTTCCCTCAAATCAAGATATGATGGGCGGATTATACGTTCCAATCAGTAAAGCGGCAACCTCCCCCTAGCCGAACAGGGTGATGGCAGCGACCCAGCGGATCCCGAGGAGGCCGCTGGCGATCGGGTCGACAGCACGGAAGATCACCTGCACCCCGCCGAGGAAGATGACCGCGATCAGGATCATAAACCCGTACCGCTCGATCGAGAGCATGAACCGCTTCCCAGCGGTCGGGAGGAAGTAGGTGAGGACGCGCGATCCGTCGAGGGGCGGGATCGGGATCATGTTGAACAGGGCGAGGAGGACGTTGTAGATGACGAACGCGCCGAGGAGGAAGAAGATCGCCCGTACCAGGTTGGAGGAGAAGGCCGGAGGGCCGAATAGGATCGAGTTAGGAACGGCGAGGAGGAGGAGCCGGCCGAAACCGCTGGTGAGGAGGGCAAGCGCGATGTTCATCCCCGGGCCGGCGGCGGCGACGTAGAGCATCCCCCGGAACGGGTTCCGGAAGTAGTTCGGATTGATCGGGACCGGCTTCGCCCAGCCGAACAGGGGGAGGTTGAGGACGGCGAGGACGAGTGGGACGAGGATCGTCCCGATCGGGTCGATGTGCGCGAGAGGATTGAGGGTCAGCCTCCCCCGGCTCCGCGCCGTATGATCTCCGAGCCGGAAGGCGACATAGCCGTGCGCGACCTCATGCATGACGATCGCCATGAACACAGCGACCAGCGAAAGAATGATCTCCAGTATCCGATCGATGCTCACCCTCCCTCCTTTCCCCCCTCCAATTCGACGACCAGTGTATCCTCATGCTCGATCATTACCAGCCCGGGAGGGGCCCCTTTCGGTTTGCGGACGTGCTTCACAGCGGCGATCGAGACCTCGACACTCCTTTCATTCCGCGCCTTCGACCTCCGGGCCGCGAGCTTCGCCGCTGCCTGGATCACCTCCTCCGGGACCTCCTTCCTCCCGCCGCGGCGGACGATGACGTGCGAACCGGGATGACCGCGGGCGTGGAGCCAGATGTCGTCAGGCGAGGCGACGCGGAGGATCCGATCGTTCTCCGCCGCGCTCCTCCCGATTAGAACCGTGTAGCCTCCGATCACGGTCGAGCGGAACCGATCCGCTTTCCCTCCCCGCGGCCGTGGGCGGGAGGGGAGCATCATCTCAACCCCCTCCCCTTTATCGAGCCGATCGATCCTCTCCTTAAG
>QMQL01000129.1 GCA_003650505.1 Candidatus Acetothermia bacterium
ACGCTCCTCGTCCGGCGTTGCGATGAACCCGCCCCGGCCGCCGCCGAACTGCATCCGCACGCCGAGGGGTTGAAGCTCACCGACGACGATGTCTGCCCCGTAGTCGGCCGGGGCGGCGAGAACCCCGAGGGAGATCGGATCTACCCCGATGACGACGAGTGCCCCAGCTGCATGGGCGAGCCGGGTGATCTCGGTCGGATCGGGTTCGATCGTTCCAAGGTATCCGGGGACCTCGAAGTAGACCGCGGCGACGTCCGAGCCGAGCTTGCGCTCCAGATCCCCGAGGTCGATGAGTCCGGTCTCCGGATCGCCGCCGATCTCGTCCACTTCGAGTTTGGGATCGGAGTAGTTCCCGATGATCGAGCGGCGGTCCGGGTTGATGATCTCCGGGATCAGAGCCTTCTTCCTCCCGGTGATCCTCCCCGCCATCCGCAGCGCGCTCGCCGCCGCTTGGGAGCCGTCGTAGGTCGGGACGCTGACCGCGTCCATCCCGACGAGATCCCCGATCATGCTTGCGTACTCGAACAGGGCCTGGAACCTACCGTGGTCCTCGTACGGCTCGCCGGCGTAGGCGGTGAGAAACTCGGAGCGCTGATTGATCCAATCGCATACCGCAGGGACGTAGTGGGGCGCGCATCCACCCCCGAGGAAGCTCAGCCGTTCAGCTGTCGACACGTTCTTGTCGAGGATCTTTCGCATGTGCCGGTCGAGCGACGCTTCGTCCGGGAGGGGATCGGGGAGATTCAGCTTCCCCTTGAACCTGAGCGGTTCGGGGATCAGCTCGTACAGCTCGTCGATCGAGCTCGCCCCGATCTCCCGGAGCATCTCGTCCCTGATCCGCGGAGCCGAGTTCGGAATCCAAGGGTGGACCGACCTTTCCTTTCTCATGCTAGCCCTCCTCCGTCGACGACGAGGACCGCCCCGGTCACCCATTCCGAGAGGTCGCTCGCGAGGAAGTAGACCGCCTTCGCCACGTCGAGCGGGGTCCCGAGCCTTCGGAGCGGCCGGTCGGCGCTCTCCCGGAGGAACTCGGTCGGATCAACGCCGAGCTGGGCCGCCTCGCTCCTGAGGAGCGGGGTGTCGACGTCGCCGGGGGCGACGGCGTTCACCCTGATCCCTTGATTGGCATGGTCGATCGCCATCGCCCGCGTCAGATTGACGACTCCGCCCTTCGCCGCGCAGTAGGCCGCCGCCTTCGGCCCGCCCTTCAGCCCCCAGCCGGAGCCGATGTTGACGATGCTCCCCCCGGTCCGCACCATCACGGGGATCGCGTACTTGGAGATCAGGTACGTCCCCTTCAGGCAGACGTCGATCACTAGGTCCCACTCCCCCTCGGCAAGCTCGACCACGTCCTTCCTTACGATGACGCCGGCCGAGTTTACGAGGATGTCGATCCTCCCGAGTGCTTCATCTATCTCCCGGATCGCTTGCTCGCAGTCCGCGCTCGATGTCACATTGCAGGGGAAGAAGCTCCCGCCGAGTTCGTCCGCTGCGCGTCTTCCCCGTTTCTCGTCGATATCGACGATGACGACCTCCGCTCCCATATCCCTCAGGAACCCGGCGCACCCTCGGCCGATCCCCGATGACCCGCCTGTCACGACCGCCACCTTCCCCGTCAGCCTGAAATCGGGTGAGGCCTCTTCCTTCATCTTCTCTCCTTCAGCGGCTCGCCAGCCCGCCTGTGATCTCGCCGCCGTCGATGACGTAGCAGTGCCCGGTGACGAACGAGGCCTCGCTCGAGGCCAGGAACGCGAACAGCCCGGCTACCTCCTCCGGCCTGCCGACCCGGCGGAGGGGGATCTTCCCCTCGTATTCGCGGAGCATCTCAGGGGTGTATTCGGCCTCCTGCATCGGGGTCAGGATGAACCCCGGACAGACCGCGGCGACCCTCACCTTCGGGGCGAGCTCGATCGCCATCGAGCGGGTTAGGGCGATCAGCCCCGCCTTCGACGCGTTGTAATCGGCGTAGAAGGGGTAGCCCATCATCCCGTTCGTCGAGGCGGTGTTCAGGATGACTCCCCCCTCGCCATTGACCATCCGCTTCGCCGCCTGCGAGGCGACGTAGAACATCCCATTCAGGTTGATGTCGAGCACCCGCTTCCACTCCTCGGGGGTGATATCGAGGAATCGATGGCGGATGCTGATGCCGGCGTTGTTTATCAGGACATCGATCCCGCCGAAGATCTCGTCGAGCCGGGTGAACGAGTCGGTGACCTCGCTCGGGTTCGACACGTCCGCCTGCAACGCGGCTGCAAGCCCTGGTAGCTCCTCCTCTCCCTTGGCCAGGGCGGCGCGGTTCAGATCCAGGATCGCCACTCGGGCCCCCTCGGAGAGGAACCGCCTCGCCGTTGCCATCCCGATCCCGCCGGCTCCGCCGGTGATCAGAACCCGCTTACCAGCAAGCCCTTCCACTTCGACCTCCTCAACCGGGGTTAGATCTGTAGGCCAGGATAGCAAAGGGGGCCTCCGCGGGCAACCGATCGCTGCAATCCCTTCGGTCTTGATCCTTGGGGCCGGCTCCCAGCCGGTCGCTCCATCAGGTTAGATCGGTGTCACCGACGCGGAGAAGCACCTCCCTCGGCTCAAGGATAGCGGGAAGCTCCTGATCGTCCGCTATCCGGAGAGGGCGCCGGGATCCCGTCGGTCGCGGATCGTGCTTAACTCTGGGAGGGAGTGCAAACGATCGACTCCGGTAAGGGGCACGCGACGCACAGGGATAAACGTCTCCCCGCGATATGATCCCACGCTCCTCACAGCGCGTCGGCCACCCCCGGGACTTTGGGGAATAGACGCGCCTCCTTGATGTGGCCGAGGTTGCAGACATAGCGAGTGAGCCGTTCGATCCCGATCCCGAACCCTGCCGAGGCCGGAAGGCCCTCCTCCACGAATCGTAGGTACGCGGAGAACCGCTCCGGTGGGATCCCATCCTGCTTCAACCGACGGAGGATGTGGGGGAGGGTGTGCTCCCTCTCTCCGCCGGACAGGGCTTCGCCATACCCTTCGGGGTAGATGAGGTCCATGTCAAGGAGGACTCCGGGTCGGGCCGGGTCCTCGCGGTCGTAGAACTCCCGTACGGCGCGGGGGAAGTCGATCAGCCAGGCCGGGGCGGAAAGCGAGGACGAGAGGGGATCGTCATAGTCCTCCCCGAACCGGGCCACCGCTTCTTGATAGGTGATCCGGTCGAATGGGGTCTCCGGGACGGGAAGCTCCCTCCCGAGAGCCGCGAGCTCAGCGGCGCAGTTCTCCCTCACCGACCGCATCACGGCAACGAACAGCCCTTCTCCGATCTCTATCACCTCATCCCGGCTGGCGCCCCGTACTTCGAGGTCGAGCTGGACGAACTCGGCGAGGTAACGGCGGAGCGGAGCCCGCTCCTCCGGCTCCATCCGCACGTTCGGGGAGAACGCAAAGATGCGGGGTGCGGTCCTCAGAGCGATCTGCTTGTGCAGGATCATGCTCTTTGTCAGGGTGTAAGGGCGGCCGTAGTAGTCAACCGTGCCATCGTAGGTCTCGTGATGCAACGGGTCGGTCACCCGGGAGAGGATGACCGGAAGGATCTCCACAAAGCCGCGGCTCCGCAGGTATTCCCTCGCCGCACGCATAATTTCGCTTTTGACCTGTAAGACGTGCTTCAGCTTCTCAGCACTATCAGAAAACATTGTAACTCCCTTTATGGTTAAAACTTAACACATAACTAATTTTGCACACAAAGTGTAGACAGCGTTAGAGT
>QMQL01000130.1 GCA_003650505.1 Candidatus Acetothermia bacterium
CCGCACCGGTGACGATTTCCTCCCCGATCGGCTGAGCCGGGCCGGGGCCGGGTACGCGCGTGACGACCGGATCGGCGTCGGGGAAGAGCTCGCGGAAGGCCTCTCTAACTGCCCGCTCCTTTACCGGATTGTCGGTGGCGATGTTTATCCTCATCGCGTTAATCCTAATCGCAGATTCCCGGCTTGCGCAATCTCCGCTTCCCAAGTAGCCTCTTTCCATCATGGGAAAGGTCGTAGCCACCAACAGGAAGGCCCGTCATGACTACGAGATTCAAGAGACGATCGAGGCGGGGATTGTCCTGTCGGGGACGGAGGTGAAGAGCCTCCGCGCCGGCCGCTGTTCGCTTCAGGACGGCTACGCCGTCATCCGGAACGGCGAGGCGACGCTGAAAGGGGTGCACATCGCCCCGTACAAGGAGGGCTCGATCTACAACGTCGATCCCCTCCGCGACCGGAGGCTCCTGTTGAAGCGCCAGGAGATCCGGCGGCTGACGACGAAGCTCGCCGAGCGGGGATACACCCTCGTACCGCTCAAGCTCTACTTTAAACGGGGCTACGCCAAGGTCGAGCTCGGCCTGGCCAAAGGAAGGCCGACCTACGACAAGCGGAGGAAGCTCCGGGAGAAGGATGAGGAACGGAGGGCGCAGGAGGCACTGAAGCGCTACTCCCGGGGTGAGAAGGTGTAGGACTCTCGCAAAGGCGCAAAGGACGCGGAGGATGTTCATCGGCTAGCTCAACTCCCGCCAAGACGCAAAGGGCGCAAAGGAGTTTAGAGGATTGCCAGTCCTCGTCGAGGCCGTTGACGATCCGGGTGATCCCATCCTTCATCAGGGCCTCGGCGAAGTTGAGGAGGAACCCGAGCTTCCTCCCTGTGAGACGCAGGTAGGTCAAAAGCTGCTTCTTATGGGCGTTTGTCACCGTCTCTCGACCGACTTCAGTTCCAGGATGACCTTCCCGTCCACGATGATGTCAGCGCGGGACGCCTCATCAAAGCGGAGGCCTTGGTAAGTGATCGAAACGGGGACTTGCCTCTCTGCCTTTAGGCCACGTCGCTGAAGCTCGTGTATTAGTACAACCTCGTAGACGGAGTCCAGCACTCCCGGCCCGAGTTCCCGATGAACCTTTAAGGCCGCATCCACGACTATCCGCCCTATCTCATTTTCTTTCATCCTTGGCGCCCTTTGCGTCTTTGCGAGGCGAGCTAGGTCAGCTTCGGAACAGGACCGCCTCGCGCTTGAAGAGCTTGACGGAAAGCGCAATAAGTGTCGCGCCACAAGCGACGTTGGCGATCAGGGTGTAGATCAGGTCCCTTCCTGCGGCATCCCCCATGATAATCCCCTGCAGGGCGTAGAGGGCGTTGGCGACCGGGATCAGGAACCTGAACCCCTCGAATCCCGTCCCTCCGGTCATCGAGACCATCCCGACGAGGACGATCACCATGTAGACCGGAAGGAGGTACATGCTCGCCTCCTTCTGGCTCCGGGCGTACGTCCCAACGATGATGACAAGCGCGGCGAGGATGACCGCAAGCGGGACGAGAACGACGATCATCCAGCCGAACGCGGGGAGGTCGAGGTGGAAGACGGCGCTCCCCGCCCCAGCAGGAGCGAGTCCTCCTCCGAAGAAGCGCACCCCGATCAGGAGTCCGACAGCGGAAAGGAGGGAGGAGACGAGCGAAACGGTGAGGACGGTCAAAAACTTGCCGAGGACGATCTGCATTCGCGTCAGCTGGCTGACGAGGAGGGTGGCTATGGTGCTTCGCTCCTTCTCCCCGGCGGTTATCTCCGCGCCGAGCCCCATCGCTCCGGTGAGGATCGCGAGGACCATGAAGTAGGGGAGGAGCCGGCTTAGGATCATCCTCCCGAGCGATTCCCCGCTCGTCACATCCTTTGCATCGATCGTCAGCGGGGGAGAGAGGTCCTCGTAACTGATCCCAAGCTCGTCGAGCTTCGCACTCACCACCCGCTTCAGATAAGCCTCGAAGAATGAGCGGACACGGCCGGCGGCGATCGCGGCGAGCTGATCGGAGCGATCGTAGTAGAGGGTGACCTTCAGGCCGAGCCCCTCCCCTCCTCCCTCCTTCTCCACATCGATCATCAGCTGGCCGACCCCGTCCTTCAGTGCAGCGAGGCCGGCATCGATCGTGGAATACGAGGCAGTGTAGAATGAGTCGGTACCGGCGAGCTCGCGGTTAAACGTCTCATCGCCCGACCGATCGACGACGATGACCGTCGGGACGAAGTCCTCGACCCTCACCCTATCCGCCGTCCCGAAGTGTCCCATCACCGATAAGACGAGCGGGTAGAAGATGAGCGGGAAGAAGACCGTGAGGATGAGGGTCCGACGGTCGCGGACCGCTCCCAAGAGCTCCTTTGCAAAGAGGAGTCGGACCTTCCTCAACATCGAATCGGGCTAGCTTGCGGGTGCTTCGGTCTCAGAACCGGTCTGAACGGGCTCCGATTCGGTCTCCACCGTTGCCGGCTCCTCCGGAGGCTGAGTCACCTCCACCTTCACCGAACCAGGGGTCTTGACCCCGTCGATCGGTCCCGCGGCATGTGCCCCCCGGGTCACCGGCGGGGAGTCGTCCTTGAAGATCGTGACGTCCGTTACCGGCTCGACGATCCCGGAGGCGTTCTGGCTGTAATAGGAGAGCCGGTGCGGTCCGTCCGAACCATAGATACAGAACGGCCCGACGTAGGACCGCCAACCGCCCCCGTCGATCCTAAAATAGGTGACGGTCCGGCCGTAGGTCGAGGACTGAACGAGGCTGAGGGTGATCCTCGTCTTTGAGGTCACCCAGGTACCGCGGGAGTCCTCGTACTTCGGCTCGCCGATCGCAATGGCGGTCTGCGGCGGATGGTTGTCGAGGATGAACGAGACGGTCTCCCGCGGCTCCTCGTTCCCGAGCTTGTCGACCGCGTAGTAGGTTATCCGGTGCGGGCCATCGTTACCGGTCAGGTGGATAGGGCCGGTGTAGACAGCGAAATCCCCCCCATCGATCGAGTAGCGGATCTCGGAGAGGCCGCTCCCCGGATCGGCGGCGGTGAGCGTTATCGCCGTCTGCGAATTGACGACGAGGGAGCCGTCCGGGGCGACGGTGTTCCCAGCGTAGGTGTATCCGGCGGCGGAGACGTCCGTCCACTCGACCGGAAGGCTGATAAGCGGGTAGGCATCCGAAAGCGGGTGGTACGGCTCGTCCCCTATCCCGTCCCCATCCGAGTCGGACCCGGTGTAGTCGCTCCAGTAATTCCCCCCGCTCTCGTCGTACCAGAAGTTCCACTCCCCCGGATCGCGGCCGTTCAAGCCGTTGCCGATGAAGCTGTTCCCGACGATGTAGTTGCCGCGCGAGTCACCGGCTGCAACGACCCCGTAGCGGCAGTCGGCGATCACGCTCTCAGTCAGGTAGTTCTCATGAGAATTCAGAAGGTAGACCGCCGTGTCGGAGAGGGAGATCTGCACACCCTCGATCCTCCCATTGCGGACCGAATTCAGATAGATCCCGGCGAGCCGCGCCCGCCCGATCACGCAGTCCTTGATGATGAAGTGCGCGCTGGTGTGATCGATATAGATCCCGTAGTCGGCATTCGGGGCCTCGATCCGCCACCCTTCGATCACGTACGGATCGTCGGCCGTCCCGCTCCCTTCCATGACGCCGTTTTGGATCGTGAAGTCGTCGTCGCCGTAGATGTAAATCGGCTCGTGCCCCCCCCACCAGAGG
>QMQL01000131.1 GCA_003650505.1 Candidatus Acetothermia bacterium
CGCGGGACCTGGATCGACACGGTGATTATGCGGATCACCGACGTTTTCCTCGCCGTCCCCCCATTGATCCTTGCCCTCGCTGTCTGTTCTGTGCTTACCCCAAGCGTCTTTCACGCGATGATGGCTGTCTCATTGATGTGGTGGCCATGGTACACACGGCTCGTCTACGGCCTTGCCTCCTCATTGCGGAACGAGTTCTTCGTTCAGGCGGCTGAAGTGACCGGGGCGAGCAAACCGCACATTCTGTTCCGTGAGATACTTCCCAACTGTGTTTCAAGTATCTTCACCAAAATGAGCCTGGACATGGGATGGGTAATCCTCATCGGCTCATCGCTCAGTTTCGTCGGACTCGGCGCCCAACCTCCAACCCCCGACTTGGGAACTATGGTAGCCGATGGGGCGAAGTACCTCCCTGACCAGTGGTGGATCGCAATCTTCCCTGCATTGGCAATTATGATCACCGTCCTCGGGTTTAACCTGCTCGGCGATGGATTCCGTGACCTGTTCGCTTTGGAGGAGATTTGAGATGCCTGCGCCGCTACTGAAGATCGAGGACCTACACGTTGAATTCAAGGTCTACGAAGGGGTCTTACGGGTGCTGAACGGAGTGCAGCTTATTGTGAATCCGGGAGAACGAGTCGGGCTTGTTGGAGAAGCAGGATGTGGAAAGACGACAACAATGAAATGCATACTGCAAATCCTCCCCTCCCCACCGAGTCGAACCACCGAGGGGAGGATCTTCTTCAACGAAAGGGATATTCGCCAAATGAAGGCCCACGAAATTCAAGACGTCCGTGGAAAGGGGATATCAATGATCTTTCAAGACCCGACCGCCGCTCTGAATCCCGTGTTCAGCATCGGTGATCAGTTAACCACGGTCATCCGCTGCAATTCCCGCACGACATTGAGCAAGAAGGGAATCCACCAGCGCGCCATAACAGCGCTACGTGAGGTTCAGCTCCCCGACCCCAACCGTATCTTCGATGGATATCCCATCCAGCTCTCGGGCGGAATGCGCCAACGGGTGTGCATCGCCATGGCTCTCGCCACCGAACCGGAGCTTCTGATCGCCGATGAACCGACCACATCCCTCGACGTCACGATTCAGGACCAGATCCTCAGGCTCCTCAATGAGTTGGTGGACGAACATGGAACATCAGTCATATTCATCACCCACAGCCTCGGGGTCGTTCGCGAGATGGCCGACCGGGTGTACGTGATGTACGCAGGGTGTATTGTAGAAGGCGCAGAGAAGAGTGAGCTCTTCTCCGACCCTCTTCATCCCTACACACGCGGACTGATGAGCGCTGTTCCGAAGCTGACCGGAGGAGGAATCGCTGAAGGGATACCCGGTAGGATTCCTGATTACCTCGATCCGCCCTCCGGTTGCCGATTTCATCCCCGTTGCCCTTACGCAACCGAGGAGTGCAAAGCTGAGAGGCCAGAACTCACACGGATAAGAGGGAGCCACGAGGTCGCCTGCTTCGCAGTCGAACGAGGTGAAATAAATGCCCAATGAGATACTGAATGTCGTCGCCCTCCAGAAGTTCTTCTTCACTACTCAAGGAACTGTGCGCGCTGTGGATCGAGTCTCCTTTAGCATAACAGAGAATGAGACTTTGGGATTAGTGGGAGAATCAGGCTCGGGCAAGAGTACCGTCGCCTACACAGTGGTCGGAATCTATGCTCCTACAGACGGGAAGATATACTTCAGAGGGGAGGACAGATCCCAGCCGGTAGCCAAGAGGCCCAAATCCCTGAAACGAGCAATCCAGATCGTCTTCCAAGATCCAGGAACATCCCTCAACCCGCGGCGCACAATCAAGCAGATCCTGGAGCTACCGCTCAAGGTACACCACTTGACGGCTGGGGATCGCAAGCTGGAAGTTGCAAACCTCCTCCGCCGCGTCGAACTCCCCGCTGACTACATGTACAAATCGCCCCATATGCTGGGCGGAGGGGAGCGCCAAATGGTGGCGATCGCCCGCGCTCTGGCAACCGAACCGAAGCTGATCATATTGGACGAACCAACATCCGCCCTCGACGTCTCAATCCAGGCGAAGATCATCAATATGCTGATCAAGTTCCAGGAGGAGATGAACCTCTCGTATCTGTTCATCACCCACGATCTGAGCCTGATGCGGAACGTGGCAACACGCGTCGCGATCATGTACCTGGGGAAAATCTGCGAAGTGGCCTACACGGCGGAGTTCTTTAGGAACCCTCTTCATCCATACACCAAGATGCTTCTCTCCTCTATCCCGGTGGTGTTAGAAGAGGAGGAAGAGCTGAAGCCCACCAAGGTGATCTCGAAAGGAGAGATTCCAAGCCCAGTGAATGTCCCCCCCGGCTGTAGCTTTCACACGCGATGCCCTGTGCGAAAGGAGATCTGCATGCAAGCGGATCCGGAGATGGTGGAAGCGAGCGAAGGCCACTTTGTGCGCTGCCATCTTGTCTCCGGACAGGAAGCTGTTGCTAGTAGCTAGTAACTAGTAAGAAAGGAGGCCTAATGAGTAGGATCCTATGGATCGATCCGGTCGGGACCGACCTGTTTGATCAGCCGATAAAGGAATTTCTCAACACAGCCAAAGCGAAAGGGGCCAGCGTAGATGTCGTCTCTCTCGACCGCGGTCCGATGCACCTGGAGTATCACTACTACGAGGCGTTGGTCCTCGCCGACACCCTGCACGCGATCCGCCGCGCGGAGGTGGAGGGTTACGACGCGGCTGTGATCGGGTGCTTCTACGATCCCGGCCTGCGCGAGGCGCGCGAGATCGTGGAAAAGCTGGTGGTCACCGCCCCGGCTGAGTCGGCGATGCATATCGCCACCACCCTCGGGCACACCTTCTCCATCCTGGTGGGGAGGAAGAAATGGATCCCGAAGATGCACGAGAACGTGGTCAAGTACGGGTTTAAGGATCAACTGGCTTCTTTCAAGTCGCTCGAGTTGGGGGTGTACGACTTCCAGAAGGATCCGGCGGAGACCGCCCGGCGGATGCGTCAGGCGGCGAAAGAGGCGGTGGAGGTCGACGGTGCGGAGGCGATCGTCCTCGGCTGCACGATCGAGTTCGGCTTCTACCGGGAGCTGCAGGAAGAGATCGGCGTTCCGGTGATCGACGCGGTGCTCGCGCCGCTCAAGTACGCCGAGTTCTTGATCGAGCTGCGGGAGCGGTTCGGCTGGTCGCACAGCAAGGTATACGGGTACCAGTCGCCGCCGCTCTCCGAGATCCGTGAGTGGAAGCTCGAACAACAGTACGGTACCTCCGGGTTATGGGGATAGGAAGGACAAATGATGGAAGAAACGCTACGGATCGGTTTTGACGTCGGTGGCACGTTCACCGACGGGGTGTTGATGCGGGAACGGGAGGTGCTCGCTAAGGCGAAGTCGCTGACCACGCAGGATGTGACTGGCGGAATCGTGAACGCCCTCGACGAGCTCCTCTCTCAGTCCGGGGTCGACCCGGCGCAGATCGGGATGGTATCGCTCGGCACGACCCACACCACCAACGCGATCATCGAGCGGCGCAACCTGAACAAGGTGGCGATCTTCCGCCTCGGGGCGCCGGCGACGACGGCGGTCCCGCCGCTCACCGGCTGGCCGGAGGACCTGAAGGAAGCGATCGGTGGCCCCGAGCTCGTACACATCATCCGCGGCGGCTCGGAGTACGACGGGCGCGACATCGTCCC
>QMQL01000132.1 GCA_003650505.1 Candidatus Acetothermia bacterium
GAAACGGGTAAGACCTTGATCTTCCCGACCGATACGGTTTACGGAATCGGGGGAAATCCATGGGACGAGCGGACCCTCGAGCGCGTCCGCGGACTGAAGGGGCGAACGGCCGACCGGCCGTTCACCCTCCATCTCCCGACGACAGCGACGATCGAGCGATACGCCCGACTCGACGGCCGCCTCCGCGATGTGATCCTCAGGTATCTCCCCGGGCCGTTCACCTTCCTCCTCCCGGCCTCGACCGGGGCCCCGCCGTCGGCGGTGAAAGACGGCCTCGTCGGGATCCGCGTCCCGGATCACCCGTTCTTCACCGATGTGATCGCCCGGCTCGGCCGTATCCTGTTCGGGACGAGCGTGAACGTCTCAGGCGAACCACCGATCAACGACGTTGCGGAGATCATCGAGCGGTTCGGTCGGGTCGATCTGATCATCACCGGGCCGGTCGGTGAGCATCCGTCGACGATCATCGATGCGACCGTCGATCCACCGCGGGTCGTACGGGGCGGCTCAGCGGCCGATCGGCTCGAACCGGGCGACGAAGTGGCGTAGCGGCCCTTCCCCTTCGATTATCCGATAGCCGGGGAGACCATCCTTGTGCGCGGCGATCGTTTTTGCCGTTTCGATAACGTGCTCGAAGTGGACGCGCGTGTATGTCCTCCTGGGGATGGCGAGCCGGACGAGCTCGAGGGCGGGGAATGTCTCGTTCCCATCCGCATCGACGCTCGCGAACATGACGCTCCCCACCTCGACCCCGCGGATCCCTCCCTCAAGATAAAGGGCGTTCGCCACCGCCAGGGCGGGGAACTGACGCTGGGGAAAATCGGGAAGCAAGGAGAGGACGTCGATGTAGACGGCATGTCCGCCGATCGGCTCGATGATCGGGATCCCGGCCTCCTTCAGCCCCTCGCCGAGGAACCGCGTCTCGGCTATCCGATCCGCCAGGTAGGCGGGATCGAGCCCCTCGTACAGCCCGACCGCGATCGCCTCGAGATCCCTCCCGGCGAGACCGCCGTAGGTCGGGAACCCCTCCATCAGGATCAGCCTGTCGCGGGCGGCAGAGTAGATGGCCGGGTCGTTCATCGCCAGTATCCCGCCGATGTTGACTAGGGCGTCCTTCTTGGCGCTCATCAGCATCCCATCGGCAAGGGAAAAGATCTCCCGCGCGATCTCAAGCGGGGTCACCTCGGCGTAGCCATCCTCGCGCTCGCGGATGAAGTAGGCGTTCTCGGCGAACCGAGCGGCATCGATGAAGAACGGGATCCCATGCTTATGGCAGATCCGGCTGATCTCTCGGATGTTTCCGAGCGAGACCGGCTGCCCGCCGCCGGAGTTGTTCGTTATCGTCATCAGAACGAGCGGGATCCGCTCGGCTCCGACCTCGGCGATCAGCCCGGTCAGCTTCTCCGGGTCCATGTCTCCCTTGAACAGATGGTCGGATCTCGGCTCGTATGCGACATCGGCCACGAGGTCGAGCGGCTTTCCGCCGTTGGCGATGACGTTCGCCCGCGTCGTGTCGAAGTGCATGTTGTTCGGGACGATGTCCCCCGGCTTCACGATCGCTGAGAAAAGGACGTTCTCCGCCGCCCGGCCCTGATGGGTCGGTAGGACATAGCGGAAGCCGAAAATGTCGTCGACCGCATGCCGGAAGCGCTCGTAGCTCCGGCTCCCGGCGTACGATTCATCCCCCTGCATGATCCCGGCCCACTGGTTCTCGCTCATCGCCCCTGTACCCGAGTCGGTGAGGAGATCGACGTAGACGTCAGCCGCCCTGAGGTTGAAGACGTTGTATGCGGCCTCCTTCAGCTTCGATTCCCGTTCCTTCCGCGTAAGGATCGTGATCGGCTCGACCGCCTTGATCCGATACGGCTTGTAGATCATCGAAGTCCCCCTCTCCCCGCGGCAGACATCACCATCGGGCCTGTGATGATAGATGATCGAGGAGGCGGCGTCGAGGATACCTTGACGGAGGATCGCCCCTCCTATTACATTCGGTCTACGAGCGGGAGGGCGGGATGCGCGAGTTGATCGATCGGGCGATCGAACAGGGGAAGAGCGAGGCCCTCGGCCGGCTCCTCGACGGGGCTCATGCCGAGGATCATCGCTACGCCGCGCGGAGGATCGTGAAGACCGGCTCTTCGATGACAGAGACGCTCGCTGCGGCCGAATCCCTGGCCGATCGGCCCGAGGCCGGTGCCAGGCACGTCGCCTGCCAGATCGTCCCCGAGGTCTATCCGCGCTCCAAGAAGCGGGCCCTCGCCATCCTCCGCCGCCTCGTCGGCGACGATGAAGGGGCCGTCCGCGACGCTGCCGCCGAGGTCTGCGGGAGGCTCCTCAGGTCCGACTTCACCCCGGTCCTCAACCGACTCCGCTCCTGGTGCGATGAGGGCTCACAGAACGTGCGCCGCGCGATCGCCATCGCAGCCGGCCGGGCCGCCCTCCCGGAGCATCCGGAGTGGGGCGAGCCGCTCCTGAAGCTCGTCGAGGGGATCCTCGACGACCGGGACAAGGCCGTTCGCCGTCCGCTCGCCGCGACGATCGGCGGGAGCCTCCTCTCCGCCTATCCGGTGATCACCTTCGAGTACATCGTCAAGTGGTCGACATCGAACGACGCCCAGGTCCTGTGGAACGTCGCCATGGCCCTCTCCACCCCGACCGCCGCCGGGATGGTGAAGAAGGCGCTGATCGTCCTCCGGAAGCTCTCCCTCGACGAGCGCCGCTACGTCTGGCGCGCCGTCGCCTCGGCGATGTGGAAGCTCGGACGGAGGCGGCCGGAGATCGTCCGGCCCGAACTCGCTCGCTGGCTCGAGGACGAACGGCGGGTCGAAGTGGCGCGCGAGGCGCTGAAGCACATTTAGTCCCCTTAGGTATAATCGCCCCATGAATGGAGGAACGAACGTCCTTCCCGGTGCAATCGTCACCGGGAGCTCACGCGGGATCGGAGCAGCGATCGCAAGGCGTCTGGCAAGTGAGGGCTACGGCGTCTCGATCAACTACGTGAACGATGCGGCGGGAGCCGCTTCCCTCGCCGAGGAGATCACGGGTTCAGGAGGGAGGGCGATCGTCGTCCGCGCCGATGTCTCGAACTACGACGAGGTCGCACACCTCGTCGAGGAGACGGCGAAAGCGTTCGGCGGGATCAGGATCGTCGTCAACAACGCCGGATTCTCCCAGCACCGGAGGATCGGGGAGATGACGATAGACGATTGGAACCGGGCGATCGCGATCAACCTCTCGGGGGCGTTCCATACGGTGAAGGCCGCCCTCCCCCATCTTGAGCGGGAGGAGTGGGGGAGGATCGTGAACATCTGCAGCCTCCGGGCGATGACCGGTTCCGACCATGGGGCGCACTACGCAGCGGCGAAGTCCGGGCTGATCGGGCTGACCAAATCGCTCGCCCGCGAGCTCGCCCCGAGGATCACGGTGAACGCGATCTCGCCCGGGTATACCAGGACCGATATGACGGCAAGGACGCTCGCTGAGAAGGGGGAGGAGATCTACGCCTCGATCCCGGCCGGTCGGGCGGCAGAGCCGGAGGAGATCGCAGCGCTCGCCGCGTTCCTCGCATCGGAGGAGGCGGGCTACATCACCGGCGAGACGATCAACGCCAACGGGGGGATCTACATGCGATGACTCCTGATACGGAATTAAGA
>QMQL01000133.1 GCA_003650505.1 Candidatus Acetothermia bacterium
CCTGTCGGTCGGGCAGGCGGCGAACCTCCTCGGCGCGGGGAGGACGAAGAAGGAGGACGAGATCGATCCGGCCGTCGGGATCCAGCTCCTCCAAAAGGTGGGGGATGAAGTGGAAGGGGGGGATACCCTCGCCGTCCTCCATGTCAACGCGGAGGATCATCTCGACGAGGCGTGCAAGCTCGTCGAATCGGCCTACGAGACCGCCGGGACGGGCTCCCCCCATCAGCCCCCTCCGCTGATCGTGGAGCGGATCGTCGGCTAACCGGGGCGCTCGAACGCCTCGGGGAGGAGGTCCCTGATCGTCGTCCGCACGAAGCTCCCGTCCGGGTTTCCCATCAGGATCTCGATCTCCGGAGCATGCTCGAAAATCACCTGCCGGCAGGCCCCACACGGCCGGCAGGCATCAGAAGCGCAGGAGACGGCGAGCTTGACGAAATCGTGGTGCCCTTCGGAGATAGCCTTAAATATCGCCGTACGCTCGGCACAGATGGAGAGGCCGTTCACGGCGTTCTCTACGTTTACGCCGGTGAAGACTGCACCATCGGAACAGAGCAAAGCGGCGCCGACCGGGAACTTCGAATATGGGCAGTACGCGTTCTTTCGCGCATCGTTAGCCATCTGTAGTAGAACCTTGTCATTAATCAAAATCGAATTACCACCCCTATTTTTCCCGATATCGTGCCACTCGTTATCCCCCACCAGCCGCTCTTTTCGCTAATCGGTAAGAGGTAGGCTCCCTGCACTACAAGTCTGAGGAACGGTGGACCAAGCTCGATCTGTGCGGAGACATGCAGAGCAAACGTTCTCCAAGTAATACCATCAAGATGCAGGGCAGCGAGCGCCTCATCAACCTCCGCCTGATAGCCGGGAGCAGTGACCGAAACGGTGGGGACGATCCCTCCTTGAATGAGGTCGACGCCCGCTCCAAGCTCGATCCCAGCAACCAATAGATCAAGGTGCTTTGCAAATTCGCTTGTTAGTTTGAATGCGGATAGCTGAAGATCGGCGGTCACGTTCGCCGTCTCTCCCGCAACGTCAATCTCCACGTCAGAGATGATCGGCTGCGGAATGCTATAGCCGGCCATATCGGCAATCCCTCGCAGGATCGAATCGTTGATCATCCCACCCGAGAAGACGAGCCTGTCGATGAGGATGAACGGAAGGCCGATCTCGATCGCCCCCCCTACAAGCGGAATGGGGAAGTACTCGATCGGGTATGTCTCCTCGATATCGGCCAAGCTCGCGCTTAAGTCCTGCAGGATCTGAGTCGCGTCAGAGCCGGTTACGCCAAGTGCCGCAAGCGCGTCACCCGCCGCCTGGGGAACCATCCCGAACGGTCCGGAGAGGTCGACCGTGCAGACCGACAGGTCCAAACCGATCCCTCCGGGAAACGCAGCGAAGGAGGAAAGGAGGAGGATTCCCCCGAATACCACTCCCCTTGCCAGTGCAGCATTCTTCCTATTCATTGTTTTCAATGGGGATCCCTCCCTTGTTTCTAGTGTCGATCCCATCCTTCCCACTCGCGACGCTTGAGGACAGCCCGCTTTATCTTCCCGCTCGTCGTCTTCGGGAGGGAGGTCACGTACTCGATCGCCCGCGGGTACTTGTACGGGGCGGTGACCCCCTTCACATGCTCCTGGAGCTCCTTCGTCAGCTCGTCGGACGGGGAATACCCCTCGGCGAGGACGATGAACGCCTTGACGATCTCCCCCCTCTCCCTATGAGGGGCGGCGACCGCAGCCGCCTCGACGACCGCCGGATGGCTGACGAGGGCGTCCTCCACCTCGAACGGTCCGATCCGGTAGCCGGAGGTGAGGATTACGTCGTCGGCGCGCCCCTCGAAGAATAGGTATCCGTCCTCGTCCATCCGAGCGAGATCCCCGGTCCGGTACCACCCGCCGGAGAACGCCTCGGCGTCGAGCTCCGGCTCGTTCCAGTATCCGTCGAAGATCGCCGGGCTGTCCGGCTTGAGGGCGATCTCTCCGACCTCACCACGCGATACCGGATTCCCCTTCTCATCGATCAGGACCACGCCAGGGCCGGGGGTAGGAAGCCCCATCGCCCCCGGCTTCACCGGCATCCCGGGGAGGTTGCAGACGAGGCAGACGCTCTCCGTCTGGCCGTAGCCGTCGCGGATCGTCACCCCGAACGCCCGCTTGAACGCATCGATCGGCTCGACGTTGAGCGGCTCGCCGGCGGAGAGGGCATCTTTTAAGGCCAGCTTATATCTTCCCATGTCGGGGAGCTGGGCGAATAGCCGGTATTCGGTCGGCGTGGCGCAGAGCTTCGTCACCCTGTACTTCTCGAGGAGCTGAAGGTTCTTCTCCCCGTCGAACCGGCCGTTGTAGAGGAGCTGGCTCGCCCCGGTCGTCAGGGAGACGCCGACCGGGCTCCAGTACCACTTCGCCCAACCGGGGGCGGTCGTCGCCCAGATGATGTCGTCCTCGCTGGCATCGTACCAGTAGCGGGCTGTGACCCGGTTGTGGCAGTACATCCAGCGGTGCTTGTGGACGACCGGCTTCGGGTTCCCCGTCGTCCCGGAGGTGAAGTTGATCGTCATCGGATCGTCCGCGGTCAATCGGACCTTCGCCGGGTTCGGATCCCCTCGGCTGACGAGATCCTCGAACCGGATCCATCCCTCCCGCTCCTTTTCGCTCCCGATCAGGATAAACGTCTGAAGCGGACACTTACCGCGAGTCCCATCGACCGTATCTGCAACTGAAATATCGGCGACGATCACCTCCGCCCCGCTCACCCGGGATCGATAGGCTATCTCCTTCTCCTTCAGCATCTCCGAGCAGGGGACGGCGACCCCGCCGGCGACGAACGTACCGAGCTGGGCGACGTGCGCCTCGGGGAGGCGGGGGAGGAGGTGCATCACCGGATCCCCCTTCTTCACGCCGAGTGAGATCAGGGAGCCCCCGAACCGGAGCATCCCCTCGGCAAGCTCGGAATAGGTGACGCGCCTTTCGTTCCCAGCAGCGTCCTCCCAATAGATCGCTACCTTGTCCGGATTCCGGCGGGCGTGCCCCTCGACGACATCGACGATGTTGTAGTCGGCCGGTATCTCCCAGGTGAACTCCCGCAACTCCCTCTCGTAGGACGCCTTGTCGTAACGCATCGTTGTCGATCACCCTGAAAATAGGTTTTGATTTAGGTCAGACCATCTTATAGGATACCGATCGAGACTGCACCTGTCACGAAGGACGGATATGAAGGCCTACGCCGTATTGAGACCGGCGGCCGCCAAACGCCTGATCGCAAAGGGCGTGAAGGCCCGCCCGTCCGTGAAACGCGCCCTGAAGGAGGGGACGATCGTCGTCACCCTGGGGACGACGAACGGGTACGTCGCCGAGGAGCTCCTCGGCGGCCCGATCGATCGGGGGGCGTTCGCCGCCGGGCTGATCGAGGATCGGTGGAACATCAACGCCCGCCTCGGTGAGGAGGGCGAGGTGATCATGGTGAAAGGGAAGCGGGTGAAGCTCGATACGGATGAGCTCCTCGATTCCCTCACCGCCGGGGACGTCATCATCAAAGGGGGGAACGCACTCGATCCGTTCGGGACGGTCGGAGTACTGATGGGGGCGGAAAACGGGGGGACGGTCGGAAGGTACGTCCCGCTCGCCCTCGCCCGCGGGGTGGAG
>QMQL01000134.1 GCA_003650505.1 Candidatus Acetothermia bacterium
ATCGTTGCCCGGACTATACCGGAATCGTTCCGCACCGACAAACGATGAACTTCGCTCCTCTATCTGGACGAGGTATGGTCCCCTGGTTTATAGTTCGCTCGCATTCGAGTAAGGAAGGAGGAACCGAATGGCTAACCCGACCGTAGACAAGGATCTATGCGTGGGATGCGCTCTGTGCACCCAGGTATGTTCCGACGTTTTCGAGATGGGCGCGGATGGCAAGGCAGAGGTGAAGGACGGTGCGGATCTGAACGCCGCCTGCATCCAGGACGCCGTCGATCAGTGCCCTGTCGGCGCGATCAGCGCCTGATGCACGGGAAACGCGGAGGGGGCGAGTCGATCTCCCTCCGCGTTTGTGCGTTTCAGGCCGCCTCCTCTCCGATTGCCCCCTTCGCCGGCGGGGTGTAGGATATACGCCGGTGGATCGCGTTGAGTGAGCGGAAGGTCGGAATCGTCCTCTCCAGCGGAGGAGCGCGGGGGACGGCGCATGTCGGGGTCCTGAAGGTCCTAGAGGAGAACGGGATCGAAGCCGACGTGATCGCCGGCTCGAGCATAGGCGCGGAGATCGGGGCGGCATACGCCGCCGGCGTCGGCCTCGATGAGATGGAGTCCTACTGGCGATCCACCTCGTGGAAGCGGGTGGCGAAGACCTTATTCCCTACCTTCCCTTGGGCCGGTTGGAGCTCCGGACGCGAGGTGACCCGGTTCCTCAAGGACCTGTTCGGCGAGCAAAGGATCGAGGATCTCCCGATCCCTTATGCCGCTGTGGCGACAGACCTCGAGAGCGGGAGGCCGTTTCCGATCAGGTCCGGCCCGATCGTCCAGGCGGTGCGGGCGAGCCTATCGGTTCCAGGGCTGTTCGTCCCGGTCTGGCTCGACGGACACCTGCTGATCGACGGGGGGGTGACCGACCCCCTTCCGGTCGATGTCGCTCGCTCCCTTGGGGCCGACGTGGTGATCGCCGTCGACGTACTCGTCGATCCGGCCGAGGTCAAGCTATCCGGGATCCCTGCCCCATCATCGGCAAAGATCCTCGGGATCGTGAATGGAGGGGGCTCCGATGAGACCGAAAGGAGATTCTATCCGAGCGTCTTTTCCGTCCTCTTCCAGATGTCGACGATATTCCAGAAGAGGGTGGCAAACCTCCTCCTGGAGGTGAACCCGCCCGACGTCCTGATCCGCCCCGACTTCTCCGCCGATCCGCCATGCTACAGCGACACCGGCGGGGGGATCGAGGCCGGGGAGGAGGCCGCCCGCCGCGCCCTCCCTGCAATCCGCCGCGCCATGGGACAGACCTGAGGCGGGCCCGATGATCGGAGGGTTCAGGCTCGCCCTCGGGGTGGGCACCATCCCGTTCGGCGCGATCCCGGGATGGTTGAACGGGATCGGCGCGCTGATCATACTGAGCGGGATCTATCTCAGCCTGAGGAGCGAGGAGGGATCGGATGGGAATGGAGACCGGTCGGGCGAAGATCGAATGGGCTAAGGGGCACATGCCCCTCCTTGGTCGCTTGCGGGCGGAGTTCGTAGAGGAGCGTCCGTTTTCGGGATACCGGATCGGGATGAGCATCCATCTCGAGGCGAAGACCGCCTGCCTGGCGCTCCTCCTCCGCGACGGGGGAGGGGAGGTATGGGTGACCGGGAGCAATCCTCTGTCGACGCAGGACGACGTAGCCGCAGCCCTCTCTTCCGAGGAGGGGATCTTCGTCCACGCCCGCCACGGAGCCACAGCTGACGAGTACACCTCCGATCTGATGAAGATCATCGAAGCCGAGCCGCAGCTGATCCTCGACGACGGGGGGGACCTCGTTCACCTCCTTCAAGAGGGGAGGACGGAGGGGATAATCGGCGGCTGCGAGGAGACGACGACCGGGGTCGCTCGGCTGAGGAAGCTAGAGCGTGAGGGGAGGCTCCGCTTCCCGATGTTCGCGGTGAACGACGCCAAGATGAAGTACCTGTTCGACAACCGCTACGGAACCGGCCAGTCGGTCTGGGACGCGATCATACGGAGGACGAACCTCCTGATCGCTGGAAAATCGGCCCTCGTCGCCGGATACGGCTGGTGCGGCCGGGGGATCGCCTCCCGCGCCCGCGGCCTCGGAGCGCGGGTGACGGTCGCCGAGGTCGACCCGATAAGGGCGATCGAGGCGTGGATGGACGGGTTCTCCGTCGCCCCTCTCGCCGAGGCGATACGGGAGGCGGACATCCTCGTCACCGCCACCGGCTGCATCGACGTAGTGTCGGAAGATGCCTTAAGAAACGCGAAAGACGGCCTCGTCCTCGCAAACGCCGGCCACTTCAACGTCGAGATCAACATCGATGATCTGAAGCGGATGGCGCGTTCGATCAGGCGCGTACGGGAGGGGATCGACGAGTACGCCCTCGCAGATGGGAGGCGGCTGTATCTCCTCGGCGAGGGGAGGCTTGTCAACCTCGCCCTCGGAGATGGTCATCCGGTCGAGATCATGGACATCTCGTTCGCCGTCCAGGCGCTGACCCTCCGTCATCTGGCGACCAACCCCTCCTTACCGCCCGGCCTCCATTCCGTACCACCCGAGATCGACGATCGGATCGCCCGGTTGAAGCTCGCCGCGCTTCGCGTATCGATCGATTCCTTGACCGAATCCCAACGGGCTTACACCGGCCGGAAGGATGGGGTCTGAGCTGCCGTAAGGCGGGAAACCGGTTACAATATCGGCTCGGAGATGAACGATGGATAGATCCAAGGCAACGAGAACGCTGATCGTCCTGATCCCGGCGATCGCCCTCATCCTGGGGATCGGTGTGGGAGGGAGCCAGGAGACGGACAGCAGGCTGTTCGATCCCGTTTACCAGATCTATCAGTACATCAAAAGCTACTTCTACAAACCCGAGCTGATCGATGACCAGAAGGCCCTGTACGGCGCGATGAAGGGAGTCGTCGAGCAGCTGAACGACCCCTACAGCGAGTTCCTCGACCCCGACGAGAAGGAGCAGTTCGAGGAATCCCTGGAGGGGGAGTTCACCGGTGTGGGGATCGAGATCACCCTCGTCGATGACGTCTTGACCGTCATCACCCCGCTCGTCGGGACCCCGGCCGAAGCGGCCGGGATCCTTGCCGGCGACCAGATACTGCAGATCGACGGCGAGTCTACGGAAGGGATCACCCTCTCAGGGGCCGCGTACAAGATACGCGGGGAGGAAGGGACGACCGTCGTCCTGACCGTCCGCCACGACGATGGGACGATCGAGGACATCCCGATCGTCCGGGCGAAGATCACGATCGAATCGGTGGATAGTAAGACCCTCGCCGAGGGAAAGATCGGCTACATCAGGATCCTCCGCTTCGAATCGGACACCGTCTCCGAGCTCGACCGGGCCCTGTCATCGTTCGACCTCGACGGCCTCACCGGCCTGATACTCGATCTGCGGAACGACCCCGGCGGTTACGTGCCGACGGCGATCTCGGTGGCGAGCCGGTTCGTGGACGATGGGGTGATCGTCATAACCGAGGATCGGACAAGCGGTGAGCGGAAGTACTACTCGAAGGGGAACCGGGTCCCTAACGTCCCCCTCGCCGTCCTGATCAACCGGGGGACGGCGAGCGCATCGGAGATCGTCGCCGGCGCGATCCGCGATCACGACATGGGGATCCTGATCGG
>QMQL01000135.1 GCA_003650505.1 Candidatus Acetothermia bacterium
ATCTCATCGCTCGCCCTCCCCCGGGCCCCCCGAGACATCGAGGAGGCGAGAGTGAACCTTCGCGAGGATGGAGAGGAGGGCCTCCTCCTCTTCCTCGGTCAACACCCCGGTTATCTCTTCCTCCAGCTCGCGGAAGGAGGCGCGCACCTCCTCCTTCAGGGAGCGGGCCTTGTCGGTCAGGTGGACCCTGAGGACGCGCTGATCCTCCGGATCGGGGCGGCGCTCGATCCACCCTCCCCTCTCCATCCGCTTTATCATGTTCGTCACCGTCGCCGGGCTGATCCGGAGGGCGCGGGCGATGTCGGCGGATGGGATCCCGTCGTTGTGCCAGAGGTAGGAGAGGACGAGCCCCTGGCCGCGGTGGAGGCCGATCGCCTCCATCTTGACCCGGAGCCGACCGCGGGTCAGCCGGCAGATGCGGGAGAGGAGATGGCCGACCGTCGGCCGGTCGGCGTCCCCCATGTCCGATCTTCTCACAGCGAAGGACCTGCCCGTCGGGATATCATTAGCAAGCTAATTATTAGCGGGAAACGTCCCCTTTTCAACCCCGACGGCAAAGCTCCTTCCGTTCTAGCGGTCCTCCTCCTTCACGAGGGCCTCATGGATCCGAAAGATCGCCATGATCAGCTCGCAGATCACGCGGACGGCTATCGGCCCGACGAACAGGACGATCAGGCCGCCGACGATCCCGATCGCCCCACCGAACGCCCCGGGCGAAGCGGCGATCATCGTGATCCCGCGGATCACGCAGACAGCCACCCCGAGCCAGAATATGGCCTGGATCACGACCGGGGTGATGAACCGGCGAAACGTCAGATATTCGTGCATCGAATCATCCTCCTTCACTTTCGCTCCGGAAGGAAACTTACAGGAAACCGGCCGATCAGCCAAGGGACCTCACTTTAATCGCCCGGCCGATCCGGGTAACCTAGCGATCATGGGCTTCCCGAAGGACCTCATGTATCGGAAGTTTCAGCTCTACGGCTTCTTGAAGAATCTCCGGTTCTTCGACCCGTTCATCGTCCTCTTCTTCCGCGAGATGGGGCTATCGTTCCTCCAGATCGGCGTCCTCTACTCGATCCGGGAGATCTCGGTGAACGTCCTCGAGATACCGACCGGGGTGATCGCCGATTCGTTCGGGCGGAGGAGGGCGATGATCTTCTCGTTCTCTTCGTACCTCGTCTCCTTCTCCCTCTTCTATGCCTCGCATAGCTTCTGGATCTACGCCCTGGCGATGGTCGCGTTCGCGTTCGGGGAGACGTTCCGCTCGGGGACGCACAAGGCGATGATCCTCGAGTACCTGAGGATGAAGGGGACCGAGGATGAGAAGGTCTCCTACTACGGTCATACCCGGGCCGCATCCCAGTTCGGCTCGGCGATCGCCTCCCTGATCGCAGCCGCCCTCGTCTTCTACGCCGGGAGCTTCAGGATCGTCTTCATCGCCTCGACCGTCCCGTACGTCGCCGCCCTTTTTCTGATCGCCTCCTACCCGCGCCAGCTCGACGGGGAGGTCTCGCCCGGGGCACGGGAGGGGATCTCCCGGTTGATGACGACGGGGAAGGAATTCGTATCGTTCCTGAGGGGCCCGCTACTGCGCGGCCTGTTCTCGAGCGCATCGTTCGACGCGGCGTTCAAGGCGACGAAGGATTACCTCCAGCCGATCCTGAAGACCCAGGCGCTGGCGATACCGATCTTCCTCTCCCTGTCGGGAGAGCGGCGGGTCGCGGTCCTCGTCGGCGCCCTCTACTTTTTGATCTACATCGCGACGAGCTTCGCCTCCTCCCGGGCCGGCAGGTTAGAGGCGCGCATCCGCTCCCTTCCGCACGCCGTGAATGCCACCTACCTCGTCGGTCTCGGCCTCCTCGCGGCGGCCGGAGGGGCGGCGTGGGGAGGGATCCCAGGGATCGCGATCGCCGCCTACCTCGGGGTATACGCCCTCCAGAACGTCCGCCGGCCGCTCGTCGTCGGCTACCTTTCCGAGCGGATGTCTCATCGGACGATGGCGACCGGCCTTTCGGTAGAGTCGCAGCTGAAGACGCTCCTGATGGCGGGGATCGCCCCGATCCTCGGGCTCCTTGCCGACCGATTCGGGGTCGGGCCGGCGGTCGCAGCGATCGCCCTGGCCGCGATCGGACTCGCCCCGCTCGTGGCCGTCCGGGAGGGGGGATGAAGGTCGACGCGGCCGTCTTCGCCGCGTTCTCTGATCGCGTCCTCTCAGCCCTCCGTCTTGCTGAGGGCGATCTCTAACGAGGAGAGGAGCCTCTCGTTCTCCTCCCTCGTTCCGATCGATATCCGCAGGTATTCGGGGAGGTCGTAGCCGGCGCACGGCCGGACGATCACCCCCATCTTCAAAAGTTCCTCCTGGATTGCGGCGGCCTCCGGCCCGATCCGGACGAGGATGAAGTTCGTGTGGCTCTCGGCGTACTCGAGGCCGAGCCGGGAGAACCCCTGATAGAGGAATTCCCGCTCCCTCCTGTTCGACTCGATCGAGCGGCTCAAGAATTCCGCGTCCTCCAAGGCGGCGATCCCGGCCACTTGGGCGAGGGTGTTCACCGAGAACGCCGGCTTCACCTTGAACAGGGGGGCGATCGCCTCGGGAGATCCGAACCCGTATCCGAGGCGGATACCGGCGAGGCCGTATGCTTTGGAGAAGGTGCGGAGGACGATCACGTTCCCCCTCCCCTCCCGGACGTAGGAGAGGGAGTCCGGGTAGTCGGGGGAGTCGACCATCTCGTAGTAGGCCTCGTCGAAGACGACGAGGACCGAATCGGGGATGGAGTCGAGGAACCGATCGACCTGCCCTGCCGTGACGATCGTCCCGGTCGGGTTGTTCGGGTTGCAGACGTAGACGACCTTCGTCCGCTCGCCGATCGCAGCGGCCATCGCGGCAAGATCGAGCCGGTAGCCGGGGGAAAGCTCGGTCTTGACGATCTTGGCCCGCATCGCGTGGGCGTAGATGTCGTACAGCGGAAACGAGGAGCGGCTGACGACGACCTCGTCCCCTTGATCGAGATAGGCGAGCGAGATCTGGAGGATCAGGTCGTCGGCCCCGTTCCCGACGGCGATCGAATCGATCGGAAGCGTGAACCGCTCGGAGAGGGCCTCCCGCAGGGCGTGGCTCGATCCGTCCGGATAGAGGTTCAGCCGGGGGAGGGCCTCCTTCATCGCCTCGAGCGCCTTCGGCGAGACGCCGAGTGGGTTCTCGTTCGAGGCGAGCTTGATCACGTCGGTCAGCCCGTAGAGGCGCTTCACCTCGTCTATCGGTCTTCCCGGAACGTACGGTCTTATCCTCTCGAGCCCCGATTGCGGATGGAACGATCCTCCCATCATCCCCCTCCTTTTAGAACGATCCGCGCATCACCGATCAGAACCCCCTCCTTCAGGAGGAAGACCGGGTTCAGATCCATCTCTTCTATATTCGGGTACTTAAACATCATCTGCGATACATCAGAAAGGAGGCGGGAAAGGCCGGGAATGTCGGTAGGCCCCTTCCCCCGCGCTCCCCTGAGGATCCCCTCACCCTCAAGCTCGCCGATCATCCGGAGGGCCTCCCCCTCCCCGATCGGCGCGACCCTGAACGATACGTCGGCGAGGATCTCGGTGTAGATCCCGCCGACG
>QMQL01000136.1 GCA_003650505.1 Candidatus Acetothermia bacterium
GATTCTGCATCGAAAGCGCGCGTGGGTGACCTGATCGAACTGCAGAAAAAGACATCCTTTGCCTCTCGCCTTGACCTGCAAGCAGCGAGGGAGTTACGCGACGCCTCGGACGAGCGCCGTCTGCAGCCGCTGTTTATCCAACGTTTCTTCGAACGGGCATGGACCGCCTGCGGAGGGACGATCATTGAGGACCGTCATTTCCCGGTGTGGCATTTGGGGCCGGTCCCCTCGGCGCTAAAGAAGGTGGCGTCCGAGATCAAGAAGCCCATCCCCGATAAGTACGACACACCGTTCGTCTTTGACAAACAGCTCTTGAGCGTGGCCAGTCCTATACGCGTGCCCGAGCACACGAGATTACTCGGCCCCGGCGATCCCTTATTCGATACACTTATCGAATGGGCGATCAGGGAAGCGCAGGAAGCGTTTGCGAAAGGAACGCGGCTAGTGGATCCGAATATCGATGAACCGAAGCGGATCTGGCTCGTCCGTTCCACTATCGAGGATGGTAGGTTGGAGAGGGCTAAACGCTTAGCTCACGAGCGATTGATCGTCGTATCTCTGGACCGTTCAGGGTTTCAAGCGACATCTCCTTCTTATCTGCTTGATTGTCTCCCGCCGGAGGGCGAAGTAGAACTTCCTGCGCTTCCGCGTCCCGAGGACAAGAAACTCCAACTCTGGATCTACGAGGAGGTAACCGAAAAGCAGCTGGAATCGGTGCATGCCCTGCGCGAGGAAGAGTGTGAATTGCGCCGAGAGTACTTATTGGATACGTTCACTGACCTCATCCTCGAACGGCAGAGCGAGCTGAACGACCTGCAACAGGCGCAGCTCTTCGGCGAGGCGAACTATGAGGAGGCGGAAAAATTACGCGGCAAAATCGAGGACCTTAAACAACGCAGAAAAGATAGGCTTGCCGAGTTAGATCAGATGCTCCAGCTTCGCGCGAGCTTGCCCGAGATCCTGACCGAGGCCCTCGTTTTGCCGGTGCCAGTGGCGCTCGAAGAAGAGGAGCCGGTCAAGCGCGGTGTTCCCATGCGGCGTGATGACGAGGTTGAAGCCATCGCGATGGATGTCGCCATGCGCTATGAACGCAGCCGCGGATGGAAACCGTTTGACGTCAGCCAGGAAGGTGAACACTACGACATCCGCTCTGTCGGACCGAACGGCGAGAAGCGCTACATTGAAGTGAAAGGGCGTGCCAAGAGCGGGGCGATCATCCTAACCGGACCGGAGGCAGATAAACTGCGGCAACTCGGTGATCGGGCATGGCTGTATATAGTGACCTCCTGCAAGGGTAAACAGCCGAAGCTGCGCGTCATTCAAGACCCGCTCTCCAAGTTGAACCCAGAGATGCTGTATCGGGAAGTGCAGTTTGTGGTGGAAGAGGCTGACTGGACGACGAAAGGGGAAGAGGCTCTATGATGCTGCCGGAACTGTTGGCCAAAGAAGAAGGAAAGACCCTCGAATTCAAGGAGAACTGCCGTCCGACCCAAAAGATATTACGGACGGTGGTAGCTTTTGCCAACACGGCAGGCGGGACTCTGGTCTTTGGGGTTCGCGATCGCACTAAAGAGGTCATAGGCCTTTCCGATCCTCTCAAGGAAGAAGAGCGACTTGCTAACCTTTTTGCCGACAACATACGGCCAATGTTGATCCCGGACATTCGAATCATTTCATGGCGGGATCGTGAGATCATCGTTGTTCTGGTCCCACACCTGATAGGCCCTTATTACTTACGCTCTGAAGGTCCTGCAAAGGGGGTATACATACGGTTAGGGTCTACCAATCGCCGGGCGGGCCCAGAGATTATTGCTGAGATTCAACGGCTTGCAGTCAATACGTCTTTCGACGAACAGCCATGCACGAAAGTTAACTCGGAAGCCATTGACTTCCGAGCCGCTTCCGAGTTCTTTGCCCAGGTGTCCCTGAAGCTGACCCCTGCCAAGCGGCATTCCCTCAATCTCCTCGTCGATCACGGTGGCCGTGAGGTCCCCACCCGAGGGGCAGTTCTTCTTTTCGGGAAGAACAGGCGAGATCTGTTCCCTGACGCAGTTATTCGATGCGCGCGGTTCAGAGGTACGGATAAGAGCCGCTTCCTCGATCAAGTCGAAATTGACGAATACTTACCCCGTGCCGTGGAAAGCGCTGTGGCATTCGTCGAACGGCATACTGCGCAAGCTCTTGAAATAGAGAGAGTCCGTCGAAAAGAAATCCCGGAGTATCCGCCAGCTGCGACACGAGAAGCTATCATAAACGCGATAGTTCACGCTGATTATTCAATCGGAGGGATGAGCATAAATGTCGCGGTGTTTGACGACCGGATAGAGATCAGCAATCCCGGCTCGCTGCCTTTTGGGCTGACATTGGAAGCCGCTCTCGCTGGGGTTTCCAAGCTGAGAAACCGGGTGATTGGACGTGTATTCCGCGAGCTGAAGCTCATCGAGCAGTGGGGATCCGGGATGGGCAGGATGATAGCCGCATGTGCTGAGGTGGGACTTCGCCCTCCGCATTTTGAGGAGATTGGAAACTCCTTCCGGGTAACGTTATACAGTGGCAAAGTAGCTACGCCCGCTGTTCCTGAATGGCAAAGGCAACTTGTGCGATACCTCACTGAGAAGCATGAAATCTCCACGCGGGACGCCGCACAGATTTGGAAGATATCAGATCGGGCAGCACGAACACGATTAAAGAAGCTTGTGTCGGTGGGTATCTTGACGGAGATAGGTACGGGGCCCAAGGATCCGAAGAGGGTTTATGTGCTTAAGGAAAGAGGAAATGTGTAGCTACCGTTTTGAAGTGAATCCGAAGATGTTGTGCCGGGAAGTGCAGTATCTGGTGGAAGAAGCTGATTGGGCGCGACATGGTGAAGAGATCAGGGCAGGAGGATGAAACGGGTCGATTTGCATGAGCTGCACTACATTACTCATATTGCGAATCTTCCTTCCATTGTCCAGCGTGGTCTTCTCTCCAAACGCCGGGCCAAACCGTTCGGTCCCAAATCCATTGCCATGGAAGGAGTACAGGAAATACGCGAAACCAAAGTAGTCCCCGGGGCTCGGCCTCTCCACGAATACGTGAATCTCTATTTCTGTGCTCGCAATCCGATGCTATTTAAACGCAAGGATCAGCATGCGGAGATTTGTGTTCTTCGTATTAGCACAGATATTTTGGACTTACCTGAAGTGGTTATCACGGATAGAAACGCTGCGAGAAACCTAGCACGCTTTTATCCATCACCTGAGGGTCTTGCCTATGTGGATCAAGATATGGTGTTTGCGGAATATTGGAACGATGACAATCCAATTGTCAAATGGAAGAAAAAGGGCGTAAAATGTGCTGAGGTGCTTGTGCCGGACAGGGTGGATTCAAAGTTCATTCTTGGGGTATATGTGTCGTGTGAACAGACTAAACGAGATATTGAGGCGATGAACTTATCTCTGCCAATAAAGGTTGATCCACACCTGTTTTTCGTGGGCTAAGGAGGCGGCGAGATGGTCAAGGTTCTTATAGGAGACATGTTCGAGTCCAAAGCGCAGACCTTGGTCAA
>QMQL01000137.1 GCA_003650505.1 Candidatus Acetothermia bacterium
CTTCCCGAGGTCGAGCGCCCGGTGAAGCGGCCGCTCTACATCGAGGTCCCGTTCAGGGCGTTCGCCGGGGCGAAGGAGAGCCGGGATGAGTAGGGGCTACGACGTCGTCATCATCGGCGCGGGGAGCGTCGGGATCCCGGCCGCCTGGGCGATGGCCCGGGCCGGGGTCAAGGTCCTTGTCCTCGATCGGTTCTCAAGCTTCGGCCAGGGCTCAAGCAAATCGGCGATCGGCGGGATCAGGGCGACCCACTCCGACCCGGCGAAGATCCGCCTCGGCCTCCGCTCGATCGAGATCGTCTCAACCTGGGAGGAAGCCCACGGTCAGGACATCGAATGGGTCGAGGGCGGCTACTCGTTCGTCGCCTACCGAAAGGAGGAGGAACATACCCTGAAGGCGCTCCTTGCGACCCAGCACCGCTACGGGTTGAACATCGACTGGTACGACAAAGGCGAATTGTTGGAGATCATCCCGCCGCTCAATCCCGATGGCCTGATCGGCGGGACGTTCTCCCCGCAGGACGGTCACTGCTCCCCGCTCCTTCTAAGTTACGTGATGTACGACGGGGCGGTCAGGGCCGGGGCGAAGTTCCACTTCCGCGAGGAGGTGGTCGGGATCGACGCCCCTGAAGGCCGCATCCGGACGGTTAGAACCGATAAAGGAACTTACGAGACGCGAATCGTCCTAAACGCCGCCGGAGGTTGGGCGAGCGAGGTCGGAAGGCTCCTCGGCCTCGACCATCCGATCGTGCCGGAGTCGCACGAGGCCGGGATCACTGAGCCTGTCGCCCCGTTCCTCTCCCCGATGGTCGTCGACATCAGGCCGGCTCCGGGCTCGGCCAACTACTACTTCTTCCAGCACCGGACGGGTCAGGTCGTCTTCTGCATCACCCCGGATCCGCCGATCCCCGGATTCGATCGGCGCGAGACGAGCGGCTTCCTCCCGATGGTCTCCCGGAGGATGGTCGATCTGATGCCGAAGCTCCTCAACCTGCGCGTCCGCCGGACATGGCGCGGCCTCTACCCGATGTCCCCGGACGGCTCGCCTCTAGTCGGCTGGTCGGAGGAGATCGATGGGTACATGATGGCGATCGGGATGTGCGGCCAGGGGTTTATGCTCGGCCCCGGCCTCGGCGAGCTCCTTTCCCGGATGGTGACCGAGGATACGCCCTCCCCGGAGGATCGGGAGATCCTCGAGATCCTCTCCCCCGACCGAAGATTCTCGACCGAGGAGGCGCTAAAATGAAGGATCGGAAGCTCCTTATGATCCCCGGGCCGATCGAGTTCGAGCCGGAGGTCCTCGCTGCGATTGGAGAGCCGACGACTAGCCACGTCGATCCCGAGTTCATCGAGACATTCGGCCGTGCGATCGAGTTGATCCGGAAGGTCTGGATGGCCCCGAACGGCCAGCCGTTCATCCTCGCCGGATCCGGGACGCTGGCGATGGATGCGGCCGGGGCGAACCTGATCGAACCGGGAGACAGGGCCCTCGTCCTCTCGACAGGCCTGTTCGGCGAGCGGTTCGCCGAGCTCCTCTCCCGCTACGGGGCTGACGTGACCCTCCTTCCCTTCCCCCTCGGGGAGACGGTCGATTACGGCCGAGTGAAGGAGGCGCTCGCAAGCGGGGATTACAAGCTGATGACCGCGACCCACGTCGACACCTCGACCGGGGTCCGCGTCGATCCGAAGCCCCTTGGAAGGCTCGGGAGGGAGTACGGGGTCCTGACGGTCCTCGACGGCGTCTGCTCGGTCGCCGGCGAGGAATTGAGGCAGGAGGAATGGGGGATCGACGTCGTCCTCACCGCCTCACAGAAGGCGATCGGCGTCCCGCCCGGCCTCGCCCTCCTCGTGGCGAGCGAGCGGGCGATCGCCGCGTTCGAGGGCCGGAAGCAGCCGGTCGGGAGCTACTACGTCGATTGGGGGTCCTGGCTTCCGATCATGCGCGGCTACGAGGCCCGGCACCCCGCCTACTTCGCCACCCCGCCGGTGAACCTGATCTGCGGTCTCGGGGTCAGCCTCAACCGGATCATCGCTGAAGGGCTCGATCGACGGATCGCCCGGCATCGGAGGCTCGCCCGCGCCTTCCGAGCGGGGATCTCCGCCCTCGGCCTCTCCCAGGTCCCCACCGATAGCGCCCATGCTGCCAACACCCTCACCGCCCCCCGCTATCCGGACGGGGTAAGCGGCGTGGAGTTCCTCGGTCACGTCCGCGATGCCGGGGTGATCCTCGCCGGAGGGCTCCATCCAGAGATAGCGAGCGAATACTTCCGGATCGGGCACATGGGGGCGGTGACGGAGGGGGAGATCCTGACGACGATCGGCGCGGTCGAAACCGGCCTGCGCCGCTCCGGCCACCGGTTCGTGCCGGGAGCCGGCGTGAAGGCTGTTCAGGAAGCCCTGAGTGACCCGGACTAATCGGGGGGATCCCCTCACAGAGCTCCACGCGGAGATCCGCCGCTGCCGGAGGTGCCTCGAGGCGGGCTTCCCGATCGTACCGCGGCCGATCTTCTCAGGGCCGGCTCCGGCGCGGATCATGGTCGTCGGCCAGGCGCCGGGGAAAAACGAGGTGAGGACCGGCCGGCCGTTCGACGGCCCGGCGGGGAGAAGGCTGTTCTCCTGGCTCGGGTGGGCCGGCTTCGACGAGGGTGAATTCCGGGCGACGGAGTACATCACCGCGATTACCAAGTGCTATCCGGGAAAGAAAGGATCGCGCGGCGACCGCGTCCCAACGGCGGCCGAGCGGAAGCTGTGCGCTCCGTTCCTCGCCCGCGAGCTCGAGCTCGTCGATCCCGAGATCATCGTTCCGGTCGGGAGGATCGCGATCTCCCGCTTCCTCGGGAAGATCGGGCTTGACGATGCCGTCGGTGAGGTCCACGAGCGCGACGGGAGGCTGATCTTACCGCTCCCCCATCCCTCCGGAGCGAACCTCTGGCTGAACCGGCCGGAGAGCAAGGAGCTCCTGAAAGCGGCATTGGAGCTTCTCAGCGAACTGCAGAACCAATAGAAGGGGAGGGACAGGTGGGGCGATATTGTCCCGACTCGGGTGGACGGAGTGATTAAAGTGCTGATATCTCCACTCTGCTGAGGGAGGATATGCGGATCACGAAGAAGGTCTTCCTCGACCTTGCCATCTGAATGATCGCGTTTTGGCTCACGCTGAACAACGCGATCGTCCTCGACCCGCTGACCTTTGATCGGGCTCAGATCGGGTTCAGACTGTCTGAGATACATCGATCGGTTTGCGCGGGCGCCGATTGCCAGGGTATTGTTGACACTCCTTGATCGGATCGGACTGAGGGAGGGTGGATGGGAAATAACATCAATTTCGAGGAGGCATGGATTCGGAAACTCGTTGCAGCTCTGGACGAGGTTGCAGGCGAGCAGGCATGCCAGGAAGTGACGCGGGGGAGCGAGGGGCTCTCTTCCAACTCGGAAAGAGAGGACGTCATCCGTTGGATACGCCGAGCGATGGGGCGTCTCACCGGGCTGGTCGAGGAAGAACAGGCGCGGGATGTTATGACAAGGTGTGCCTGCGAATAC
>QMQL01000138.1 GCA_003650505.1 Candidatus Acetothermia bacterium
ACCAGGAGCACGGTCGCTCCTATCCGGACGGGCTCCGCGAGGAGGTCGAGGAGAACCTGCGGAGGCTTGAGGAGACCACCGGGAAGCGGTTCGGCGATCCGAAGGACCCGCTCCTCGTATCGGTCCGCTCCGGCGCTGCGATCTCGATGCCCGGGATGATGGATACGATCCTCAACCTCGGCCTGATCGATGAGACGGTCGAGGGGCTCGCTGCGAGATCGGGGAACCCTCGATTCGCCTACGATTCCTACCGCCGCCTCCTCCAGATGTACGGGGATGTCGTCCTCGGCCTTAAGCCGGAGAGCGAGACCGACCCCGACCCGTTCGAGGAGATCCTCGAGCGGCTGAAGAAGGAGAGGAGAGCGACGCTCGACACCGACCTCGGAGCCGACGACTTAAAAGAGCTGTGCCGGCTGTTCAAGAGGCTGATCGAGGAGAAGGCCAGCCGGCCGTTCCCGCAGGATCCGACCGAGCAGCTGTGGGGGGCGATCTCGGCCGTCTTCGACTCGTGGGACAACCCGCGGGCGATCAAGTACCGGGAGCTGAACGGGATAAAGGGGCTCCTCGGAACGGCGGTGAACGTCCAGGCGATGGTCTTCGGGAACATGGGCGACCGCTGTGGGACCGGGGTCGCGTTCACCCGGAACCCGGCGACCGGGGAGAACGCCTTCTACGGCGAGTACCTGATGAACGCGCAGGGGGAGGACGTCGTCGCCGGGATCCGTACCCCGCAGCCGATCTCCGCGCTGAAGGAGGAGATGCCTCAGGCCTATGAGGAGCTCCTCGCCATCCGGAAGAAGCTCGAGGAGCACTACCGCGACATGCAGGACATCGAGTTCACGATCGAGGACGGGAAGCTGTACATGCTCCAGACCAGGACCGGGAAGCGGACGGCCCCGGCCGCCGTCAGGATTGCGGTCGAGATGAGGGAGGAAGGCCTGATCGACGAGAGGGAGGCGATCCTCCGCGTCGGCCCCGAGCAGATCGACCAGCTCCTCCATCCGGCATTCGATCCGAAGGCGCTCGAGAAGGCCGAGCCGTTGACCAAAGGCCTCCCAGCGAGCCCGGGTGCGGCGACCGGCGCGGTCGTCTTCTCGGCCGAGGCGGCAGAAGCGGCAGCGAAGGAGGGGAAGAAGGTGATCCTCGTCCGGATCGAGACATCCCCCGAGGACATCGGCGGGATGGCCGCCGCTCAGGGGATCCTGACCGCGCGCGGCGGGATGACGAGCCACGCCGCCGTCGTCGCCCGCGGGATGGGGAAGTGCTGCGTCGCCGGGGCGGGGGACCTTCTGATCGATTACGAGGCAGGCGAGTTCACGGTGAACGGCCGGACGGTGAAGGAGGGGGAGGCGATCAGCCTCGACGGCTCGACCGGTAAGGTATACCGCGGCGAGATCGCGACGATCGAGCCGGAGCTCTCCGGCTCCTTCGGGACCCTCCTTGACTGGGCCGACGGGATCCGCCGCCTCGGGGTGCGGACGAACGCCGACACCCCGCGCGATGCGGCCCAGGCGGTGAAGTTCGGGGCCGAGGGGATCGGGCTCTGCCGGACCGAGCACATGTTCTTCGAGGGGGATCGTATCGTCGCCATGCGGGAGATGATCCTCGCCGAAGACGAGGCCGGGAGGCGAGAGGCGCTTAAGAAGCTCCTCCCGATGCAGAGGGGGGACTTCGAGGGGATATTCCGGGAGATGGGCGAGCGGCCGGTGACGATCAGGCTCCTCGATCCGCCGCTTCACGAGTTCCTCCCGCACGATCCGGAGGGGCAGGAGGAGGTAGCAGGGGCGCTCGGGGTTCCGGTTGAGAGGATCAAAGAGAAGGTGGAGGCCCTCCACGAGTTCAACCCGATGCTCGGTCACCGCGGCTGCCGGCTCGGGATCACCTACCCCGAGATAACCGAGATGCAGGCCCGCGCCATCATCGAGGCGGCGTGCAACGTCTACAAGGAGGGGATCAAGGTCCGCCCCGAGATCATGGTCCCGCTCGTTGGGAACGTGAAGGAACTTAGGCTGCAGCGGGAGGTCGTCGAGCGGGTCGCCGGCGAGGTCCTCGCCGAGAACGGCCTGTCAAAATCCGAGATCCCGTACCTGATCGGGACGATGATCGAGGTGCCCAGGGCTGCGGTGACCGCCGATGAGATCGCGGCCGAGGCCGAGTTCTTCAGCTTCGGCACGAACGACCTGACCCAGATGGGCTGCGGGTTCTCCCGCGACGATGCCGGCCGGTTCCTGAAGGAGTACGTCGATAAGGGGATATACGACGCCGACCCGTTCCAGGTCCTCGACCGGGGTGGGGTCGGGAAGCTCGTCAGGACGGCATGCGAGCTCGGCCGGAGGGCGCGGCCGGAGATCCACCTCGGGATCTGCGGCGAGCACGGTGGCGAGCCGCGCTCGATCGCGTTCTGCCATGAGGTCGGCCTCGATTATGTCAGCTGCAGCCCCTATCGCGTCCCGATTGCGCGGCTCGCCGCCGCCCAGGCAGCGGTGAACGGGGGCTAGCCGGCCGGAGGCGCTCGGCGTAGAATCGGTCGGGAGGGATGATGCCTGAGAGGAACCTCGTCCTCGGCGTATCCGGATCGATCGCCGCCTACAAGGCGGTCGATCTGGCGAGCAAGCTGACCCAGGCCGGCGTTAACGTCCACACCGTGATGACGGAGAACGCGACGAAGCTCGTCTCTCCGCTCAGCTTCAGCGCGATAACCGGCCGGCCGGCCACGGTCGACACCTTCGCTGCAGAGAAGTGGTTCTCGATCGGGCACATCTCGCTCGCCGAACTCGCCGATGCCGTGTTGATCGCCCCGGCCACGGCGAACGTGATCGGAAAGATCGCCTGCGGGATCGCTGACGACCTCCTCACATCGACCGTCATCGCCTCCCGTGCCCCTCTGATCATCGCCCCGGCGATGCACACCGCGATGTGGGAGAACCCCGCCACTCAGGCGAACGTGGAGACGCTGCGAAAGCGCGGTGTGGTCTTTGTCGGCCCGGCGGTCGGCCGGCTCGCATCCGGCGGGTTCGGGAGGGGGAGGTTCGCACCGCTCGGAGAGATCCTCGGCGTGACGCTTAAGGTCCTCGGACGCGGCGGCGACCTCTCCGGCCGGAGAATCGTCGTCACCGCCGGCGGGACGCGCGAGGAGATCGATCCGGTCAGGTTTATCGGGAACCGCTCGACCGGGAGGATGGGGTACGCGATCGCCGCGGCGGCGCGCGACCGCGGTGCTGAGGTCGTATTGATCTCCGGGCCGACCGAGCTTCCCCGACCGAGCGGCGTTGAGGTGATCGAGGCGATCTCGGCGAGCGACATGCACGCGGCCGTCCGCTCCGCCCTCCCGGCCGACTCTCTGATCATGGCCGCCGCCGTCGCCGACTATACCCCGGTCGAGCGGGCGGAGGGGAAGATCAAGAAGGGGGACGGGAAGCTGATCCTCGAGCTTGAGAGGACGGATGACATCCTAAAGAGCGTCCCCGATGTCGAGGTCAAGGTCGGATTCGCCGCGGAGAGCGAGGATCTGATCGAGAACGCGAAGAGGAAACTGA
>QMQL01000139.1 GCA_003650505.1 Candidatus Acetothermia bacterium
GGCCCATCCTGTCGGGGCGATATTCGCCGCCCTCCTGATGGGGGCGCTCCGGGCAGGAGGGATGCAGGTACAGCGCTCAGGGGCGGCTCCGGGTGACATCGCCGCCGTGATCCAGGGGCTGGTCATCTTCTTCATCATCGCCCCGACCCTGATTAGGATGTTGATCCGTTGGAGGAAGGGATGAGCGCTCTCGGCGATATCTTCACGATCCAGCTTCTGCTCGCCGCCCTCAGGCTGGCGAGTCCGATCGCCCTCGTCGCCCTCGGGGAGACGTTCTCCGAGCGGGCCGGGATCATCAACGTGGGAGTCGAGGGGACGGCCGTCCTCGGCGCGCTCGTCACTGCGCTGGTCTCCTACTTCACCGGGAACGCCTGGATCGGGCTGATCGCGGCGATGATCGCCGGAGGGCTCGCCGGGGCGCTTCACGCCGTCTGGTGCATAAGGTTCCGGGCGAACCACGTCGTCTCCGGGATCGGGATAAACATCCTCGTCGCCGGACTCGCCCTGTTCATCACAAGCTCGGTATGGGGATGGCGCGGGACCTCCGCCTCGGCCCCGACCATCAGCACGTGGTACATCACGACGGCCGCGTTCCTGATCATCTTCGCCTCCCAGGTCTTCATGTTCCGGACCAAGTGGGGGCTGCGCCTCCGCGTCGTCGGGGAGAAACCGGAGGCGGCGGACACAGCCGGGATAAACGTCCACCGGACGCGCTACGTTTACACGATCCTGAACGGGATCCTCTGCGGCCTTGCCGGCGCGTTCTTCTTCAACAGCGTCGGGAGGTTCACCTCCGGGATGGTCGGGGGGCGCGGGTTCATCGGGATCGCGGCGATGGTGATCGGGAACTACAGCCCGATCGGCGGGCTCGGGGCGGCGATCCTGTTCGGGTTCATCGACGCCCTCCAGATGAGGCTGCAAAGCTACATCCCGAGCCAGTTCTCGATCATGCTCCCCTACCTGATAACCGTGATCGCGCTCGCCTTCTTCATCAAGAGGGCGAACGTCCCTGCCGCGCTCGGAAAGCACTACGTGAAACAATGATGAGAGAAGATCAGCTCCCGCGCTTCGACGGCGTCTTCGCCCCGGTCGTCTACCGGGACGGCGGGATCGACATGGTCGATCAGACCGTCCTTCCGGAGAGGACCGTCGTCCTCCGGCTGACTGACGTCGCCGAAGTTGCAGAAGCGATCAGGGCGATGCGGGTCCGCGGCGCGCCGGCGATCGGGATCACCGCCGCCTACGGGATGGTCCTCGGACTGGAAGCGAGCGAGGATCCAAATCGAATAGCAGAGACCCTCAGGGAGACGAGGCCGACGGCGGTCAACCTGACATGGGCGATCGAGCGGATGCTGAGAACGTTCGAACGGCACAAGGACGAATCCGCAGCCGATATCCGCGCGGCGATGCTCGCAGAGGCTCGCAGGATCCACTCAGAGGACATCGCGGCGAACAGGAAGATCGGACAGTGCGGGGCAGAGCTCCTACCCACCGGAGCGCGGGTGATGACGATCTGCAACACCGGCGCGCTCGCGACCGGTGGATACGGGACGGCCTACGGGATCATCCGGGCGGCGCACGAGGGAGGGAAGCTCGCGATGGCCTACCCGTGTGAGACGCGGCCGCGGCTGCAAGGAGCGCGCCTCACCGCCTGGGAGCTCCTCAAGGACGAAATCCCGTTTAGGTTGATCGCCGACGGAGCGGCCGGAGCACTGATGTCACGAGGAGGGATCGATGCGGTCCTCGCCGGAGCCGACCGGATCGCGGCGAACGGGGACAGCGCGAACAAGATCGGGACCTACGGGTTGGCGGTCCTTGCCAATCATCACGGGATCCCGTTCTACATTGTCGCCCCCACCTCGACGATCGATCCGAAGACCGAAACCGGGGCGAAGATCGAGATCGAGGAGCGGAGCGAGGATGAGATCCTCGCCCCGTACGGGTGCCGGTTCGCACCAGATGGGGCCTCCGCCTGGAACCCGGCGTTCGACGTCACCCCGGCTGAACTAATTACGGGAATCATAACTGAGAAAGGGGTATTCACCTTCCCGTACGGATTTTAAAGGAAACAGGGATGAACGATACAGATTTACTCCGCCGCCGGATAGCCAAGGTCGCCCGGGCGATGGCCGATGCCGGGCTGGTGCGGGGGAGCTCGGGGAACGTATCGGTCCGGTTCGGGGATCGGATCCTGATCACGGCGAGCGGGATCCCCTATGAGGACCTCAAAGAGGCCCAGATACTCGAGATCAACCTTGATGGGAACAAACACTCCGGGGAGGGGGAGCCGTCGTCCGAGTGGAGGATGCACGCCGAGATCTACCGGCGGAGGGAGGACGTCGGGGCGATCGTCCACACTCACTCCCCCTATGCAACCGCAGCGGCGATCTCCCTTCGGACCCTCCCGATCGTGCACGACGAGGGGAGGATCCTGTTCGGGGAGGGGATCCCCGTCTCGAACCACGCCCTTCCGGGGACGTGGGAGCTGGCGAGGGCGGTCGCCGACGCCCTCGGCGATCGGAGCGCCGCCCTGATCGCCCGCCACGGCGCGGTAGCGGTCGGGAGGACCTCGGAGGAGGCGCTCATGCGGGCGGAGAAGATCGAGGAGACGGCGCAGCTCTTCTGGCTGAGCCGTTCCTTGAAGGAGGATCATGAAGGGCGAGGCTGAGCTGGGATTTGAGAGGATAGACTGGGCGCGGGCCCACATGCCGATAAACGCGGAGATACGGGAGCGGTTCGAGCGGGAGGAGCCGTTTTCTGGGCACAGGATCGGCGCGGCCCTCCACCTCGAGGCGAAGACGGCGAACCTTATCCTCACGCTGCGGGCCGGCGGGGCGGAAATGTTCGTGATCGGGAGCAACCCGCTATCCACCCAGGACGAGATCGCCGCCGCCCTCGCCGAAACCGAAGGGATAACGGTCTCGGCCCGGCGCGGGGAACCTGCGGAAAAACACGCGGCAAGCATCGACCGGCTCCTCGACTCTTCCCCGACCCTGATCGTGGAGGACGGGGGTGAAGTGATCGGGAGGATCGTGAAGCGCGGGATCGATAATTTTCCTCAACTGATCGGAATCTGTGAGGAGACGACGACCGGGGTCGAGCAGCTCCGGGAACTGGAACGAGAGGGGAAACTCCCGATCCCGGCCATCGCGGTGAACGATGCACGGATGAAGTACCTCCTCGACAACCGCTACGGGACCGGCCAATCGACCTGGGACGCGATCATGCGCTCCACAAACCTCCTCGTCGCGGGGAAGACGGTCCTCATCATCGGATACGGATGGGTCGGGAAGGGGCTCGCCCTCCGCGCCCGCGGCCTCGGAGCCCGGGTCATCGTCGCCGAGCTCGATCCGGTGAAGTCGGTCGAAGCGCTGATGGAAGGATACGATGTGGCATCCCTCGAGGAGGGGATCTCCCGGGCGGAGATCGTCCTCACCGCGACCGGAAGACCGGGCGTCGTGGAGAAGGAGGCCCTAGAACGCGTGAGAGACGGGGCGATCCTCGCC
>QMQL01000140.1 GCA_003650505.1 Candidatus Acetothermia bacterium
GGGTCGCATGTCATCATCTGCGGGCAGACAGCTAGCACCACCCGGTGCCGCGGACGATGGAGGGGGGAACCCCTCCATCGCTCTTTTTAGCTAGATTCGCGCGAACGTTCCGGCCTGGGAGTCGGCGAACAGCCCGGGGGTCCCGCCGGTATGGACGAATACGACCGTATCTTCGCGGTGGAAACGCCCGTTCCTTATCAGGTCGATCAGCCCGGCCATCCCCTTCCCGGTGTAGACCGGATCGAGGACGATCCCTTCGGTCCGGGCGACGAGGAGGAGGGCCTCCCTCATCCCCTCGGTCGGGAGGCCGTATCCGGCTCCGATGTGGTCGTCGAGGACCCGGACCGCATCCTTCGGGATCGTGATCCCGATGTCGAGGTTCGCGCAGGCCCCGTCGAGCTGGCGGGAGATCCGCTCGGTCAGGGTCTCTCTGTCGGTGGCGACGCTGATCCCGATCACATCGATCTCCCCGCCTCCGTAGAGGTACGAGCCGAGGAGGAGGCCGGTCTGGGTGCTCGATGTACCGGAGGCGGTGACGATCGCATCCGGGGCGAGGCCCCTGTCGCGGAGCTGGGAGACGATCTCGAGGACGCACCCGGCGTAACCGAGCGCGCCGTGGATCGCCCTGCACCCGTTCGGGATGAAGTAGGGGACCTTCCCTTCCTTTCTCAGCCTGTCTGCGATCTGGGAAGCCTTCTCATCGGCGAGCCGATCGATCTCCCCCTTCGGCGGATAACCGTCCCCTCCGACGAAGTGGATCTCCTTCACCCCGAGGATCCGATCGATCAGGAGATTCCCGGTCACCGTTTCCGGTTCCTCCCCCCTGAGGACGAGGATCGTCTCCAACCCGAGCCGGTTGCAGGCGGCGGCGGTCAGCCGGACGTGGTTGCTCTGCACCCCGCCAACGGTGATGACGGTCGTCGCGCTGCTCTTCCTTGCCTCGGCGAGGGCGTACTCGAGCTTCCTCAGCTTGTTCCCGCCGAGGCCGAGCCCGGTCATGTCGTCCCGCTTCATGAAGATCCGCGGCCCGCCGAGGCGCTCGCTCAGGTTGCGAAGCTCGACGAGCGGGGTAGGGAAGATCCCGAGCGATACCCTCTCTACATTGCCGATCTGCATCCCTTCTCCTTTCCCTTTTAGTCTATCTCCCCCAGGAGCCGCTTTACAACCGGCTGGCAGGAAGGGGCGCTTGCCGGTAGGATCAAAAATCGAGGGAGGGGCGGTGGACTGGAAGTCTTACTATCGCGCTGAGATCGCCCGGCCGGAGGGCCGCGATGCGATCGTCGATTTCCTCGAAAGCGGGAGGGATCCGAAGGTCGAGGGAGCGATCGGCCGCGGGGCGATCGTATCATTCCCCCACACCGCCCTCTCCTACGCCGGACCGCTCCAGGCCCGGCTCGTCTCCTCCATCTACCGGATGGGGATCGGCCGGATCGTCGCCCTTGGCGTGTTGCACGGGAGCGGGAACAGGGCGTTCCGGATGGCGCGGGACCCCTCGCTCCCACTGGAGGAGAGGAAGGCGGGGTTCGCAAGGGTCGCCGGAGGGTTCTCGCCCTCCGCCGATACCTTCGCTACCTCGTTCGGGGCATATCCGGTCTGGAGGCCGGCCGGTGCCGGCCCGGTCCGGACCGATCGGAGCGGCCTCCTCTCCCCCGAGTTCTCCCTCGACACGTTCGTCTCGATCCTGAAGCTCGGAGCCGGTCTCTTCGGGAAGGATGAGATCCCGATCTTCCCGATCTACGTCGGGATGACCCGCGATCCGATTGCGGGTGGGTTCGCGCTCGCCTTCGATCTCGCTGAATGGCTGTGGGGGATCGTCCGGCCGGGGACGGCCCTCGTGACGACCGGGGACCTCGTCCACTACGGGACCGCCTACGCGGCCCCCGGGGAGGTGGTGGAGGACGATCCGAACTTGACCGGGAGGTTCAGATCTAAGGTGGAACGGATGCTCGATTCCGGCCTGATCGAAGGGGATCTGGACGGGGCCTATCGGATGGGGACCGAGGTTCTGAAGAGCGACCAGCGGGAGATCCTCCCGGTGATCGCCGCCTACCTCGGGGGAGAGGGAGGCTACGAGATCATCGAGTTTGACCTCTCCGATTACGCGGGGATCCTCGATGTCGAGCCTCCCTGCCGGGTGGCGAGTGCGCTTGTGATCTACGGTTGAAGGGAGGTAAGTTCGATGCAAAGGGGAAAGACGATCGGGGTCCTCGGCGGGATGGGCCCGGCGGCGACGGTCGAGTTCTTCCGGAGGCTCGTTTCGGCGACCCCGGCCAGGTCCGATCAGGAGCACCTCCACGTGATAATCGATAGCGATCCGAGCGTCCCCGACCGGACGGCCGCCATCCTCGGCCGCGGGGGGGATCCGACCCCGGTCCTCGTTTCGATGGCGCGGCGGCTGAAAGGGGCCGGGGCGGAGCTCCTCGCCATCCCCTGCAACACCGCCCATCACTACCTTTCAGCGATAAGGGAGGCCGTTGCTGTACCGGTCCTCGACATGCCGGCCGAGGCGGCGGGCCGGGTGAAGGTCGATCGGGTCGGGCTGATCGCGACCGATGGGACGATCGTCTCCGGTATCTACCAGCGCGCCTTTTCCGCGCGGGGGATCGGGTTTATTATCCCAGAGGAGGCCGATCAGTCCCGCGTGATGCGGGTGGTCGGTGCGATAAAGTCGGGGGGGGATCCCGCCGGATTCGCTCCGGAGGTCGCCGCGGTCGTATCGAGGCTCGGCGATGCCGGTGCCACCGCGGTCGTCGCCGCCTGCACCGAGATCTCCCTTCTCGATGGGGAGAAGATGCCGCTTCCCTGGATCGACGCCCTCGACGCCCTCGTCGAGGCGACGATCCGCGAGGGGTTGAAGGAGGATGGATGAGCGATCTGAAGGAGCGTGCCTGCGCGGTGATCGACCGGCTCGAGCCGAAGCTGCGCGAGGTGAGCAGGGAGATCTACGAAAACCCGGAGCTGAAGTTCGAGGAGTTCCGCGCTTCCAAGCTACTCGCCGAGGAGCTCGACGGAGCCGGGTTCGAGGTAAAACTCGGGGTCGCCGGCCTCGATACGGCGATATCGGCCGAGCATCCGGCTAAGGCAGACGGGCCGACGGTCGCGATCATCGGGGAGTACGACGCCCTCCCCGGGCTCGGGCATGCATGCGGCCACAACCTGATCGCCGCCGCCGGCCTCGGCGCCGCCCTCGCCGTCGGCGCGGTGAAGGGGGAACTACCCGGCAGGCTCCTCTTCCTCGGGACGCCGGGTGAGGAGGGGGGCGGGGGGAAGGTGATCATGGTCGAGGCCGGCCTGTTCGATGGGGTCGACGCGGCGATGATGTTCCATCCGGCCGACCACACGGTCGTCGACTGGGGGAGCCTGGCGATCAGCGAGGTCGAGATCGAGTTTTTCGGGAAGGCGGCGCACGCCTCCGGCTCGCCGGAGAAGGGGGTAAACGCCCTCGATGCCGTGATCCAGACGTTCAACGGGATGAACGCCCTCCGCCAGCACATAAAGGAC
>QMQL01000141.1 GCA_003650505.1 Candidatus Acetothermia bacterium
ACCGTAAAGGAGAAGAGAAGATGAAGAAGATATTCGGTGCGAAGTGGCTGTACTACCTGCTGGCGATAGGGTCACTGGGGCTCCTTCTTGGGGCGAGTTTCAAGTGGAGGCCGTTCTAAAAGGATTCTGGAAGGGGGGACTGGTCCCCTCTGTGGAAGTGAGGTAAGATCATACAGGCATTAGCATGAAGGGTTTGCTCAGGGGGCCGAATGAGACTGCCGTTTCGAGCTACGCTTTTCGTTTCCATTTTAGCCCTTGCCGCAGCGGGTTCCCTGAGCTATACCCTGATCCATGCGCCGTCCTTCTCGCCTGAGACCCTAAGCGTATTCCTGATCTTCGTGATCTTGGCCATCTTGGCCGAGGTTTACGCGACCTGGGTTCCCGCATACAAGTGGGAAATCTCGAGTTCTATTGCAATCTACCTAACAGCCCTTTTCATTTTGGGGCCGGATCTGGCAATCGCGGTTGTGTTCTTATCGACTCTGTTATCCGAACTCTTGTTGCGGTGGAGATCGCGCAAGCGGGAGTGGATCAGCTCGATCATCCCGATTACGTTCAACGTCTCCCAGTTGGTGGTCACGATCACCGTGGCCGGGCTCCTGCTACGGGCGTTCGGACATTCCAATCTCCTCTTGACTGCTCCCCAGGAGTTTATTTCTGCGATCGGGGCATTCTTCGCGTTCTTCGTGACCAACATAACATTTGTCATGGCGATCATCTCCCTCAGCTCGGGACAGCCGTTCTGGCACTCGGTCTTTCGGGGAGTTCGCCAGTTCTTCGTCCAGTACCTCGTCCTCTGCGCCTCTGCTCTCTTGCTGACCGTCCTCTATTCGATATCGCTTGGGCACATGTTCCTTGCGCTTTTCCCGCTCACCCTCGTACACATATCGTTCCGGAGTTACATGAAGCTTCAGACCGAAGCGCGGAAGACGTTCGAGAAGATCTCGCAGCTCCTCGATGCCCGCGATCACTACACCGCCGTCCATTCCACAGAAGTTGCCGACCTCGCCGTTCAGATCGGCCACGAGCTCGGCCTCTCACCCGGCGAGATCGAGCGGATAGAGATTGCCGCCAAGGTACACGACATCGGGAAGGTGGCGGTCCCGGATTCCATCCTCCTCAAACCGGGTCCATTGAGCGATGAGGAGTGGCGGGTGATGAAGACCCATCCCGTGATCAGCGCGGAGTTGATCGAGGGGCTGGAGATATACTCGGCCGTGGCGGACGCGGTCCGGCACGAGCACGAACGGTGGGATGGGAGCGGATACCCGGATGGACTCAAGGGGGAGGAGATCCCTCTCCTCGCCCGCGTGATCGCGGCGGCGGACATCTACAATGCCCTGACGACCGACCGCCCGTACCGGAAGCGGTTCAGCGATGAGGAGGCGATCCGGGTGATCCGACGGATCCGCGGTAAGGACATCGACCCCGACGTCGCCGATGCCCTGTTGCGGGTCCTTCAGGCCAGGCTGAGAAAGGAGGAGGATCCAGGGACATGATCTTCTTGATCGCCGTTGCAGTCGGGATCGCCATCGGATACCTCACCGGCGGCCGCCTGAGGAGACTCTCTTCCCTCAAGCTCAGATGGACATGGCTCGTCCTCCTGGCGATCCTGATTCAGGGGCTCATATTCCCTCTGTTCACCGCGCGCCCGGTCATCCCGGTCGCCACCGAAGCCCTTCATCTCGTCTCCTACCTCCTCGTCCTGGTGTGGCTTGGCCTGAACATCCGTGTCCGGCTGTTGCTCCTCGTCGGGGCCGGCGCCCTCTCCAATCTCCTTGTGATCGTCGTAAACGGCGGGAAGATGCCAGCATCGATCACGGCTGTCTCCCGCGCTGGAGGGGAATTCGCCGCGCATCAGCTGACGGAGAACGGCGTCTACGGGAACCTCGTTTTGATGGGCGACAAGAGCCATCTGAACTTCCTCGGGGACACGATGTACCTGCCTGGTTCCATCCCGTTCGCTACGGCGTTCAGCGTCGGGGATCTCGTCATAATGATCGGGCTCGTCTGGCTGATGGCGTGGGGGATGAGAGGGGATGGCTGAGGATCTGACCGGCCTCCTCTCCCCCGGGGCGGTCGCTGTGATCGGGGCGAGCCCGCGGCCCGGCTCGGTCGGGGGTGAGATCCTCCGCAACCTGAAGGGATGCGGATTCGACGGTGATCTCTATCCGGTCAACCCGAAGTACGACACCATCGATGGACTCCCCTCCTTCCCCACGATCGGAGATCTCCCAGATGGAGTCGATCTCGCCGTATTGGCGATCAACCGGGATGTCGTCCTCGATGCGGTCGCCGAAGCCGGCGAGAAGGGGATCTCAAACCTTGTGATCATCACCGCCGGGTTCAAGGAGAGCGGGGAGGAGGGGGCGAGGCGGGAGGAGAGGCTCCGCCGCCTGATCGAGGAGTACAAGCTGAACGTCGTCGGGCCGAACTGCATGGGGATCATCAATAGCTCTCCGGCGGTCAGGCTGAACGCATCCTTCTCGCGTTGGTTCCCGCACGGGGGGCAGATCGCCTTCATCTCCCAGAGCGGCTCGCTCGGCGAGACCATCCTCGAGTGCTTCGCTGACGTCGGGCTCGGCGTATCCCTGTTCGCCAACCTCGGAAACCGCGCCGGCCTGACCGAGAACGATTTCCTCGCCCATCTCGCTTCCGATGAGGGATGTCGCGCGATCTTCCTCTACCTCGAGAGCTTCGCCGAACCGCGGGAATTCAGGCGCCTTGTCGAGAGGATCGCACCGAGAAAGCCTGTCGTCGTCCTCAAGGCGGGGAGGACTAAGGCGGGTGCGGCTGCGGTCGCCTCCCACACAGGATCCCTTGCCAGCCCGGACGCCGTGGTCGACGCTTTCCTCGGCCAGTCAGGCGCGATCCGCGTCACCACGATCGAGGAGACGATCACCGCCCTCCGCGCCCTGGAGCGGGGCGTCCTCCCGAAGGGTGATCGGGTCGTCATCCTGACGAACGCAGGTGGGGCGGGGATCATTGCCGCCGACGCGTGCGAACGGGCAGGGATGGAGGTCCCACCCCTCGACGATGAAACGAAAGGTCTTCTTTCCGAGTTCCTCCCGCCGGAGGCCGGCCTCGGAAACCCGATCGATATGATCGCCACCGCCGGGGCAGCGGACTACGAGAGGAGCCTCAAGCTCGCGATTGGGGGCGTCGACGCGGCGATCGTCATCTTCCGCCCTCCCCTCGTCCTCCCCGATCCGCCCTTGGCCGTCGCCGACGGGATAGCCCGTGTCGCCTCTGAGGTTGCGGATAAACCGGTGATCGTATGTACGCTCAGTCGGGAGGTGACCCCGGTCGTCGAGCGCATCCGGACCGAGAGGGTCCCGGTCTACGCGATGCCCGAGACCGCTGTCGATGCCCTCGCCGTCCTCAGGCGGGCACGGCGGGTCCGGGAGGAGAGGGAAGGGGGCCGGGAGATCAGGGTGAACCCGGATCCGGCCCGACGGGTGATCGACGCAGCGCTCGGCGCAGGGCGAAGCGGGCTGTTCT
>QMQL01000142.1 GCA_003650505.1 Candidatus Acetothermia bacterium
CCACAACCCACGTGGCGGCCCTGATGGCGGATCCGGCGGATCCGGCGGATCCGTGATCCTCCGCGCCGACCCGTCCGTCTCGACCCTATACCGATTCCGGAACCGGCCGAAGATAATAGCAGGGAATGGGGAGGACGGGACCCGGAACACCGGCCAAGGGGCGCGCGGGGAAGACCGGATCGTAATCGTCCCCGTCGGAACCGTGGCATGGGACCGGACGACCGGCGAGCTGATCGCCGACCTCTCCGAACCGGAGGCGGAGGTCGTCGTCGCCCGCGGAGGTGAAGGGGGGCGGGGGAACGCGAGCTTCACCACATCGACGAGGCAGGCGCCGCGGATATGCGAGCACGGCCTCCCGGGTGAGGAGAGGACCCTCCGGCTGGAGCTGAAGCTGATCGCCGACGTGGGGATCATCGGCCCGCCGAACGTCGGGAAATCGAGCCTGATATCGAGGATCTCGGCGAAGAAGGCGAGGGTCGCCGACTACCCGTTCACCACCCTCGTCCCGAACCTGGGGGTGGTCGACGTCGACGGTCTGCACCAGTTCGTCGCCGTCGACATCCCCGGCCTGATCGAGGGGGCGCACGCGGGGAAGGGGCTCGGTGACCGCTTCCTCCGCCATGTGGAGCGAACCTCGATCCTGATCCACATGGTCGACCTCGCCCGGCTGGAGGGGGAGGACCCGATCGAGAGCTTCCATCGGATCAATGCCGAGCTCGAAGCGTTCGATCGATCCCTCGCCGAGCGTCCGCAGCTCGTCGTCGGGAACAAGGTCGACCTTGTCCCCGAGGAGGCGGTCGAGGAGGAGCGGGAGCGGTTCGCCGCCATCGGGGTTAAGCTCTTCCCGATCTCGGTCGCCACTTCGAAGGGGATACGGGAGGTCGTCCTCGAGGCGTACCGTCTCCTCCAGGAAGCGAGGGAGCGGGGGGATGTAGGGGCCCCCGCCGTCCGCCGGCGGGTCTACCGCTATCGGGGCGAGGCCGGCTTCCGTGTCGAGAAATCGGATGATGGGTTCGTCGTCATCGGCCGAGAGGTGGAGAAGTTGGTCAAGAAGCTTTCCATGGAGAGCAGGGATGCCCCCCGATACTTCACCGAGCGGCTGGAGCGGATGGGAATCATGCGGGAGCTCCGGCGCCAGGGGTTCCAGCCGGGCGATCCGGTCCGGATCGGAGGTGTGGAGTTTGAGCTTGAGGGGTAGGGTCGGGCTGTTCGGAGGGACGTTCAATCCGCTCCACAACGCGCACATCCTCGTCGCGAGGACCGCGCTGGAGCAGTTCGAGCTCTCGCGCGTGATCTTCATCCCGGCCGGGATCCCGCCGCACAAGCGCCTCCCGAATGGGGTGACGAAGGAGGATCGGTACCGGATGGTGAAGGCGGCGGTGGAGTGTGAGGACGGGTTCTCCGTATCCCGGATCGAGATCGATCGGGAAGGGCCTTCCTACACCATTGACACGATCCGCGCTTTGAAGGATGATTATCCGGAAGGGATCTGCTTCATCGTGGGAGCGGATCGCTTGCTCGAGATCGATACGTGGAAGGAGGCGGAAGAGCTCTTAGCTAGCGTCCCATTCATCATCGCGCCCCGTCCAGGGGTCCCGCTCTCCGCCTTCAGGGAACCACCGTTCGACCGGGCTTCGATCCACCCCCTCGACATGCCGGAGATCGATCTGTCTTCCACTTCCCTCCGGGAGATGGTCCGGGAGGGGGAAGGGATCGATCGGTTCGTCCCGGCGGAGGTGGCGGCCTACATAATCGAGCACGGGCTGTATCGGGATACTAGGCCGGTAGAAGCCCGCTCCACCACGTAACAGGAGGTCAGAATAGATAACAAGAGGAAGTTACGCGTCAACGAGAGGATCCGGCAGAAGGAGGTCCGCGTCGTTGACGACAACGGTGAGAACCTCGGGGTGATGCCGATAGAGGAGGCGCTGGCGATCGCGCGCGAGAAGGGGCTCGACCTGGTCGAGGTCGCGTCCCAGGCGACCCCGGTCGTATGCAAGATCGTCGATTACGGGAAATACCATTACCAGCTCGAGAAGCGGGAGCGGAAGCAGAAGAGAAGGACCAAGTTAAAGGAGGTCAAGTTCACGATCAAGATCGGCGAACACGATTTCCAGACGAAGATGGGACGGGTCCGCCACTTCCTCTCCCGGGGGGACATGGTCCGGGTCAGCATCTTCTTCCGCGGCCGGGAGATCGTACATGCCGCACGCGGGAGGGAGATGCTGAAGCGGATAGAGGAAGAGGTGAGCGATATCGCCCGCGTGGACGGTCAACCAATGGCCCGTGGCCGGACCCTGCAGATGATGTTAGTCCCCACACAGCCGAGCTGAACGAGGAGGGAAGAGGTGCCGAAGCAGAAGACGCACTCAGCGGCGAAGAAGCGCTTCAAGCGTTCGAAGGGAGGGAAGCTGATCCACCACATGTCGAACTACTTCCATAAGAACGTGAAGAAGCGACCAAAGTCGAAACGGCAGGCGCGCCAGGGGAAGGAACTGACCGGCGGCCAGAAGAAGAAGATCACGCGGATGATCGGGAAATAACCGCGTAGAGGAGAGGTTGCAGAATGCCACGAGCACGTGGAGGGAAGAAACACGTCAAGCGGCGGAAGAAGATCATGTCTTTCGCCAAGGGGTTCAAAGGGAAGCGGGGTACATCGCATCGGATCGCCAAGCAGGCGGTGATGAAGGCCCTCCGGAACAGCTATATCGACCGACGGCGTCGGAAGCGGGACTTCCGCCGGCTGTGGGTGACGCGGATCAGCGCAGCTGCCAAACAGAATGGCCTCTCGTACTCAGCGTTCATCGGCGGACTCGTCCGGCGCGGGGTCGGTCTGAACCGGAAGATGCTCGCCGAGATCGCGGTCCGCGACGGGGCGACGTTCCAGACCCTCGCCGAGATGGCAAAGGAGGAGGCCGTCAAGGGATGAGCTCCCGATCGGTCGAACCTTGGAAGGGAAGGTGAAGCGACCTGGGGACGAGGGCGTCAGCATACGCCTGATCGTCGAGGGGATCGAGCTTGCAGGGTATCACGGCGTATACGAAGAGGAGAAGGAGAAGGAAGGCCGATTCCGGGTCGACGTCGAGGTCGGAGGGAGGATCGAAAGGGCCCTCGAAAGCGACGATATCTCCGACACCGTCGACCACGCCGCCATCGCTCATCTCGTCGAAGAGATCAACCGGCGACACCGTTTCAACCTCATCGAGTCCTTCGCCGGGACGATCTGTGACGGGCTATTGGAGCGATTCCCAAGGCTCAAGTGGGTATCCGTCAGGGTGCGGAAGCTCTCCCCGCCCGGAATAGATAACGCGATATGCACAGCGGCGGAAGTGAAGAAGACGCGGGAGTGAAGCCGATCGCGGTATACCTCTGCCTCGGCTCGAACCTCGGGGACCGGAAGGATCTGATCGAGTGGGGGGTGAAAGAGCTCGAGAGGAACGGGATAACCGTGACCGCCCGTTCGTCCCTCTACGAGACCGAGCCGGTCGAC
>QMQL01000143.1 GCA_003650505.1 Candidatus Acetothermia bacterium
CATCAGAAGGGCGCCGAGCATGGCGATCAGCCTCCCCCGGATCGAGCGGCGGAGGAGGCCGGTGACGGCGGATACCCCCCCTTCCACGGCCTTCAGGAAAACGTTCCCGACGAAGCCGTCCGATACGACGACGTCGACCGGCCGATCGGTCAGGAGCGAATGGGCCTCGACGTTCCCAGCGAACGGGAACGGCCCGTCCTCGAGGAGGGAGAACGCCTTCCCGATCAACCGGTTACCCTTGCCCCGTTCGGTGCCGATGTTCAGAAGGCCGATCGTCGGCCGCTCGATCCCGAGGACGTCACGAGCGTATGCCGAACCCATCAGGGCGAAGTGGACGAGGTGCTTTGGGGTGCAGTCGCTGTTCGCCCCGACGTCGATGACGAGGATCTCCTTCCCGGCGAGGGTCGGAAGGACGGCGAGGATCCCGGGCCGGGGGATCCCAGCGATCCGGCCGAGGACGAAGAGGGAAGCGACGACGATCGCCCCCGTGTTCCCCGGAGATACGAACGCGTCGACCTCTCCGGCCTTCAGCTCCCTGAGGCCGAGGACGAGCGAGGAATCCGGCTTGTCCCGGACCGATTTCACCGGGGGGTCGTCCATCCGGATGACGGATCGGCTCGGGAGGATCTCGAATCCCCTCTTTCCCTCTTTGGAGATGACCGGTTCGATGACGGAGGGATCGCCGGCGAACACGAGATCTATATCATGGCGCTGGGCAGCGGCGATCCCCCCCCTCACCAGTTCCTGAGGCGGGAGATCCCCTCCCATGACGTCGAGTAAGATGCGCATGACCGGCTGCTCCGAGGATCGGTTGGTGAAGTGCCGAGGGCGGGACTTGAACCCGCACGGACGTTTAAGTGTCCACATGGCCCTCAACCATGCGCGTCTGCCAATTCCGCCACCTCGGCGACGGATGCAATCTTAGCGGCGGGGCCCTGGGCTGTCAACGATCCCTCCTCCCGGAAGAGGCCGACATCGGTTACAAGTGATTTGCCTTCTTTAGGAAATCGTTCTATGATGGAATGCAATCCTGGGATTCCATGGGGCGGAGGTGACGGGATGCAATTGAGGGCTCGCGCCGATAGGGTGTGGATCGGCCTGATTCTGCTGGCCTTGGTAAGTCTGATCGGGTTTTCCCTCGCGGGGGAGCCTGCTACATACGGAGGGATCACCTTCCCACACGGCGATTTCGCGTTCGCCGACCGGGTCCTCGGTTATCTTGCGGCGAGCTGCGTCCGGGACGCTTACGACAATCCGATCGAGGCACTCGGACCACCGGATGCGTGCGGTGGGTGCAATGGCTGTCACGGTTGCAGCACCGACGCGGTCGCTCTCGGCTTCCGGTTGAGCGAGCTCGACCTTCGGGGGTATCTGATCGTCGAGTTCGTCGACAACGTCCTGAGCGACGTCCCCGGTGACGATCTCTTCGTCTACATAACGAACGACAAACCCTGCCGCGTGGAGATCAGCTCCGACGGGGGCAAATTCATCTCCGTCGGCGAGACCGTAGGTTATCCGGGCGGGATCGACATCGCACCGTACATCGGCAGCGGGGAGGAGTTCCGCTACGTCCGGTTGAGCGACGTGCCGGCCGATGAGGACCATTCCGAGTGCCCGGGGCCGAGCATCGACGCGGTGGGGGCGATGGGGAGGGCGGAGGTCGCAAGGGAGGCCCTCGGTGGGCTCGAACTCCAGCCGGTCGGCGAGCTCTCGACGGCAGTCGACTGGACCCCGGCGAGCATCCTAATCATCCTCGATGCCTCGTCGAGCATGTCCGAGCGGATCGATGGCGAGATGAAGATCGACATCGCCAAGGACGTGATATACGATCTTCTCGCCAACGTTCCCGATAACATGATCGTCGGGATGAGGACGTTCAGCGGGTGCGGTAACAGCCCGGTGATCGCGCCGATCGGCCCCCTCGACCGGGCAGGGTTGAGGGAGGAGATCGCCAAGATCGTCCCCCGATCGCGCACCCCGATCGCGTACGCCCTTGAACAGGCGAAGGATGATTTCTCCCGGATCGCGGGGAAAAAGCTGATCCTCCTCGTAACCGATGGGGAGGAGACGTGCGGAGGAGATCCGGTGGAGGCGGCCGAGGGCCTGATCGCTGCCGGTTACGATCTGCGGATCCAGGTCGTCGGCTTCGACATAGGGCAGGACAGCTCCACACGCGATCAGCTGATGAAGATCGCTGAGGTGACGGGCGGGCTCTACCTCGACGCCTCGAACAAGGAGGAACTCCGGCGGGCGCTCAGCCTCTCCGTCCCGTTCAGCTACACGGTGTACGACCAGGAGGGGAACGCAGTCTATGTCGGTCGACTCGGTGATGAAGGGCCGAAACTCCCCGCGGGAACCTACCGTGTGGTGATCGACACCGATCCGCCGATCGTCCTGGAGAACGTGCTCATCTCCGAGGAGGAGACGACGAAGATCACGGTCGAGAGAGCGGACGGGTCGTACCGCGTCCAAGTCGGCGGTTAGAGGAACGCCCCTCCGTGAACGTCGAGGACCACACCGGTTACATACGAAGCGCGCTCGAGGAATAGGACCGCATCCGCTATCTCCTCGGGGCGCGCCAAGCGGCGGAGGGGGATCCTCTCGGTGACCTCTGGGGGTGTGTGCTCGCTCCCTTCGACGAACCCCGGGGCGACGGCGTTGACCCGTATCCCGAACCTCCCCTCCGTACGGGCGAGCGTCTTGGTCAGCCTGACGATCCCGGCCTTGGCGATGGCATAAGGGAGGGTGTTCGGGGTCGGCCGGACGGCTTCGGCGTTCATCGAAGCGATATTGATGATCCGGCCGCTCTGCCTCTTCCGCATCGCTGGGATCACCTCCCGGCAGCAGAGGAAGGTGCTCGTCAGGTTGCTGGCGATTATCCGATCCCACTCCTGCTTAGTCGTTGCAAGGAGCGGTCTGAACAGGAAATCTCCTACGTTGTTCACCAACAGCCCGATCGGGCCGGCCGAGCTGAAGAGTCGGTGGACGTCCTCCTCGTCCGTGACGTCCGCCCGTATCGCGCTCGCCTGTACTCCGGTGCTTGACAACCGGTGAACGGCCTCCTCGGCCCGTTCGTCGTCGTGCGCGTAGTTCAGTATCACCTCGTAACCGGAGGCGGCGAGCTTCTCGGTGATCGCGAGACCGATCCCTCGGCTGCTCCCGGTGATGAGGGCCCGCAGATCAGGGTCCATCTTACGCTTTCGTTCGCCGCAGATCGGCGATCACCGAGGAGATATCCGACTTCACGTCGGAGAGGCTGACGGCCACCTCCCCTTCCGGTAGGCCGGCGAGCCGGAGGAGGGGGTCCTCGCTCGCCCGCCCGAGATAAGCGTCGATCTCCTCGATCACTGCTGAGAGGTGTTTCAGGCCGGCGGTCCGGTCGTCTTCCTCGAAGAGTTCGATCCCCTTCTGCAGCCGCTCGATCGTTCTTCCGATCAGCGTCAAAAGGTCAACGGTATCATCGCGTTCGATCACTTATCCCCCCTCCATC
>QMQL01000144.1 GCA_003650505.1 Candidatus Acetothermia bacterium
ATGAAATACAGAATCGCTCTGAAGCGGACGGACGAGGGGTATAGCGCATGGTGCCCGGGTCTTCCCGGGTGTTGGTCTCAGGGTCAGACTGAGAAGGAGGCCATCGAGAACATCCGAGAGGCGATTGAGGACTATTTGGCAGCGGTGAAGGACTCTCTCCAGGGCGAGGACGTTCGTGAGGTCGAAGTCATAGTCTGACCATCCCCCGCAGCGACCCGGTCAATTCTTATACGATGGGCGGGATCATAAGGGACGCGGGATTGAGCATCGAAGAGTTCAGGAAGCTCCTGTAACGGTCTTCGCGGATCGGGGCTTGGCTTTGCATTTCGGCGTTGGGAAAGAGCAAGCAGGACGCAGTTTATTCTTGGTGTCGTGAAGGTGCCGATGCCCCACGATTCTCCTCTTGAAGGGGAGAAGTTGAAAGGCAAGGGATGAGGAACAGGTTCTCCGGCTTATAGCTACTTGTGAACCCGCTTCAGGAACTCCGCGATCTCCGGCATCCCGCCCTGGAAGATCAAATACCCGTCGTGCGGCTCGCGCTCGGTGATCTCACCGCAGATCGGCTTCAGCATCAGCTCTCTCACCTCTTCGAGATCGTCGGTCTGGCCGAGGGCCCAGCCGAGCTTGATGTAGGCGACCTCGGGGAGCATGTTCTCCGCCGGGATGATCCCCTTTGCCATCAGATCGCGGCCGGTGTCATAGACGAACATGTGGACGTAGCCCCATAGCGTCTGGACGGTCATGTAGATCGCGACCCCCTTCGCCGTCGCCCGCTCGATCGCAGGATAGACCGGCTTGTTCACGTGTCCGAGGCCGGTTCCGGCGATGACGATCCCCTTGTAGCCGTTGTCGACGAGGGAGTCGATGATGTCTCTGTGCATGTTCGGGTAGTAGTAGAGGAGGGCGACCCGCTCCTCGAAGAACGGATAGAGCTCGACCTTCTTATCCTCGCGGCGGCGGTTGTAGTCATCCCTCAGCGGCCGGACGCCGTTGCGGGTGACGATGGCGAGCGGTATGTCCCCGATCGTCCTGAAGGTGGAGCGGTAGGATGAATGCATCTTCCGCACCCGCGTCCCCCGGTGGAGGAGGCCGTATTCGTCGGAGGTCGGGCCGAACATGCATACCATCACCTCGGCGATCTCCGACCTCCCGGCCGCCGTCGTCGCATGGATCAGGTTGATGGCGGCATCGGACGACGGCCGGTCCGAGGAGCGCTGCGATCCGACCATCACGATCGGGACAGGCGGGTTCTGGACCATGAACGCCAGGGCGCTCGCCGTATGGTGCATCGTGTCCGTACCGTGCCCGATCACGATCCCGTCGATCCCCGACTCTATCTCCCGGCCGATCGCGCGGGCGAGGGCGATGTACTCCTTCGGCCCCATGTTCTCCGAGAAGACGGCGAACAGCTTCTCGGTCGACAGGTTGCAGATGTCGGCGAGCTCGGGGACGGCCCCGTACAGCTCCCCCGGGGAGAAGGCGGGGATGACAGCTCCGGTCCGGTAGTCGAGCCGGGAGGCGATCGTCCCTCCGGTTCCGAGGAGCTTGATGTTCGGCTTGTCGGGCGAGGTCGGGAATTCCTTCTCCGGGATCTTGTAGTGGGCTTCGCGCTTGCCGAGCTTTTTCATCGAGCGGATCGTGTGGACGTCGATCCCGACGTTGTAGCCGCTCGCGAGCTTCATGACGAGGTGATCGGAGTCGTCGAACTCGGAGCGGGGGAGGATTATCCCGCGGAAGTCACCGCGGCTCGTCTCGATCAGAACATCGTCCCAGATGTAGGCGTCGAACCTGGAGAGGGTCTCAAGTGCGTCGTTCTTGTACCCCTCCCTCCCGCTCATCCGCGCCCCTCCCGGATGATCTCGGCGAGCCGCTTAAGCGGGATGTTCCCGAGCGCGAGCGGCCGGAGCCGGCCGATCACGAAGTCCGCATTCCCATCGCCAGTGAACTGCGATAGCTCGCTTTGGATCTCATCCTCACCGATCCGCCGGTAGCCGATCCGCTTGAGGAGTTCCTCGAAGCCCGCCTCGTGATCCGATAGGGCGAGGGGTGCGAGCGGCCGGAGGATCTCGATCTGAAGGCCGCGTGCAAGGGTCTCCTCGATCAGCCACCGAAGACGTGCCGCATCGACCTCGCGGTCTCCCGAGGCGCTCCTCACCGTGTGGCCGAGGAGGGTCCCGGCGAAGACGGGCGGGAGGCCGGCCTCCTCGATCGCCCAGCGAAGCAAGGGGAACAGGTTCCGCCGGAGGATGTAGCGGTGCGTGTCCGGCGGGATCCTCCAGGAGGCGAGTCTCCGCATCCGCTCGATCACCGGCTCGGGGAGGCCCTTCCGCGCCCGCTCGATCGTATCGTCGTCGATCGGGATCGGGGCCGAGTCGGTATCCGGGTACATCCGATCGGGTCCGGGGAGGACGCGCTCGAAGACCGTCGTCCCGTCGGGGAGGGCCTTCCGCGTCTCGTTCGGCACCCCCTGAAAGGCGAGGAGGCAGCGCTCCTCGATCGCCTCGATCGCGGTCTCCACGTCCTCCTCCGGCCCCCAGAGGACGATCTGGGAATCGCCGTCCCGAGCGGCGAGGAGGGAGCGGATCTTCTCCCACACCTCACGGCCCAAGGTCGGGTATCCCCATTCAGGGGAGGTCATGTTCGGCCTTTCGATGCAGGCGATCACCTTCACCCGGTCTGCGAGCTCATCGGCGAACGCCCGACCCGGGGAGGTGAAGAAGGGAAGGATCCCGGAGAAGCCGGGGAGGTTGACGGCCGCTCCCCGGTATCCCGGCCGGATGACCTCGGGAGGGAGGAGGCTCAGGGGGAGATCGATCGATTCAGCCTTCCAGGCATCGGGATTGTCGATCCGGGAGAGGAGCCCGTCGCGGATCATCAGGAGGGCCTTCTGCCGGAACGCCTCGTTGTGGGTGAGAACCGGGATCCAGCGGATATGCTGCACCCCCTTAATCTCGACCCTCGATCCCCCTTCGATGCTGACGTTTACGTCCTGGCGGGCTGCCCCGATCCCGACCCTCACCTTCCCCGTGCTCCTCGTCAGGTAGCGGATGTAGTGACCCGCCTCCTCCGCCTCCTGCGGGGTCAAAAGGTCCGGCTCGGTCACCGTCTCGACCAACGGGATCCCGAGCCGGTCGGTGGTGAACGTCCTCTCGTGGCCGACGTCGCTCACCTCCCGGCAGGAGTCCTCCTCCACGCTCAGCTGCCTGACCCTGACGGTCTTGTGGGAAAGCTCGATCTCGCCGTCGATCCCGACGATCGCCGTCCGCTGGAACCCGGTCGGTATGCTCCCGTCTAGGTACTGCTTCCTCGTTATGTGAAGCTCGCCGACGATACTCGTCTTGAGGAGGAGGGCGATCTCGATCGCTATTTCGAGCGCCTCCCGGTTGAGGGGGAACGGAGGGGTGTCGTCGATGTCGTACGTGCACGCCGTCTCCCCCTTGATCCGATAGATGATCTTCTTTCTCGTCTTGAACTCCA
>QMQL01000145.1 GCA_003650505.1 Candidatus Acetothermia bacterium
CGGAAACACCGTCCTCAAGCGGGCCGACCTCGATGGGAATGTGGAAGACGTGATCGCCAAGACCGGGGTCGTCGGGAGGTTCGGGTTCGACCGGGATCAAGAGAGGCTCCTCTACTTCTTCGCCGACATGAAAGATCCGGGGCAGATCTACCTACACGACATGGAAAGCGGGAAGGAGAGGGTTTTAACAAGGGCGAACCGCGCCCTCCTCTCGAAGATAGACCTCGGGAATGTAGAGGAGGTCTGGTTCAAGGGGGCGGCCGGCAACGACCTTCAGGGATGGATCATCACCCCGCCCGGGTTCGATCCGGGGAAGAAGTACCCCTCGATCCTCGAGATTCACGGCGGCCCGCGCGTCCAGTACGGGAACTTCTTCATGCACGAGTTCTACTACTTGGCGGCTCAGGGCTACGTCGTCTACTTCTGCAACCCCCGCGGCGGTCAGGGATACGGTGAAGAGCATTCGAAGGCGATCTGGAACGATTGGGGCGGGGCCGACTACGCCGACCTGATGGCGTGGGCCGACCACGTCTCGAAGCTACCCTACATCGATCCCGACCGGATGGGGGTCACCGGCGGGAGCTACGGCGGGTACATGACGAACTGGATCATCGGACACACCGACCGGTTCCAGGCTGCAGTGACCCAGCGGAGCGTCAGTAACCTCCTCAGCATGTACGGCTCGAGCGACTTCAACTGGGCGTTCCAGGAGGAGTTCGGGAACGTCCCGCCGTGGGAGGACCCGGAGAACTACCTCAGGCAGTCCCCGATAACCTACATCGGGAACGCGAAGACCCCGACCCTCGTCATCCACAGTGAAAACGACCTCCGCTGCGCGATCGAACAGGGGGAGCAGGTCTTCGTCGCGCTGAAGCGGCTCGGGGTTGAAACGAAGATGATCCGCTTCCCGGACGAGCCGCATGGCCTGTCGCGCAACGGCCGGACCGACCGGCGGATCGCGCGGCTCACGCATATCATCGCCTGGTTCGACCGGTATCTGAAGTAGCGTAGAAGGGGACTTCCTTCACGGGATGCTCTCCTCGCCCTTTGCTTGCTTTCCCTCGCAAAGGGGATAAACTTAGGTAGCAAGCTCTTCGGATCGTCTAGCGGACAGAGATGCCGGCAGGATTCATGCCGGTCTTTCTTTTCGATCCTTGCTTACCGAGTTATTCTCGTTCGGAGGACATGATGGGCGGAAAAGTAGGTATTGACAGGGTCAGAAACATCGGGCTGATGGCCCACATCGATGCGGGGAAGACGACGGTGACCGAGAGGATCCTCTTCTTCACCGGGAAGACGCGCAAGATCGGCGAGGTCCACGAGGGCGCGGCGACGATGGACTGGATGGCCCAGGAGCGGGAGCGGGGGATAACGATCACCTCTGCCGCCACGACGACCTACTGGCGGGATCATCGGGTGAACATCATCGACACGCCCGGGCACGTCGACTTCACCGCCGAGGTCGAGCGATCACTCCGCGTCCTCGACGGGGCGGTCGCCCTGTTCTGCGCGGTCGGCGGGGTCGAGCCGCAGTCGGAGACCGTCTGGCACCAGGCCGAGCGCTACCGCGTCCCGCGGATCGCGTTCGTCAACAAGATGGATCGGACCGGGGCCGACTTCGACGGGGTTGTCGCCGAGATCCGGAAAGAGCTCGGGGCGAACGCTGTACCGGTCGTGATCCCGATCGGGGCCGAGGCCGACTTCCAAGGTCTCGTCGACCTCGTCGACATGAAGGCGATCTACTACGACGAGGCACCGGAGGGGGCGGTCATCCGCGAGGAGGAGATCCCCGCTGAGATGCTCAATCGGGCGAAAGAGGCCCGCGCCCTGATGATCGAGAAAGCGAGCGAGCTCGACGACTCCTTGATGGAGAAGTTCTTAAACGACGAGCTTCCCGGAAGGGAGGAGCTCGTCGCCGCCATCCGTAAGGCGACGATCGCCGGTCGGTTCATCCCGGTCCTGTGCGGGGCGGCGTTCAAGAACAAAGGGGTGAGGAGGCTCCTCGATGCGATCGTCGACTATCTCCCCTCGCCGGTCGACCTCCCACCGGTGATCGGTACCCTCCGCGAGGAGAACGAGGAGATAATACGCTGTCCGAAGGACGACGCACCGCTCGCAGCGCTGGCGTTCAAGGTCCAGGCCGACAAGCACATCGGGAAGCTGACCTACGTCCGGGTCTATTCAGGGGTCCTTCGCGTTGGGGACACGGTCCTCAATTCGACGCGGGGGAAGACCCAGCGGATTGGGAGGCTGTTCGAGATGCACGCCAACCACCGCGAGCCGGTCGAGGCTCTCTACGCCGGGGACGTCGGGGCCGTGGTCGGGCTCGGGGATACCCGGACCGGGGATACGATCTGCAGCCGGGAGCATCCGATCGTCCTCGAGTCGATAGATTTTCCCGCCCCGGTGATCGGGGTGGCGGTCGAGCCCGTGACCCGCGCCGATCGGGACAAGCTCTCGGCCGCCCTCGCCCGCCTCGCCGAGGAGGACCCGACGTTCACCGTCCGCTCCGACGATGAGACAGGCGAGGTCGTGATCTCCGGGATGGGGGAGCTGCATCTCGACATCATCCTCGACCGGCTCCGCCGCGAGTTCAACGTCGCCGTGAAATCGGACCGGCCCCAGGTCGCCTACCGGGAGACGATCCTCTCCGCGGTCGACCACGAGTACCGGCACGTCAAGCAGACCGGAGGCCGCGGCCAGTACGCCCACATGGTCTTCCGGATCTCCCCGAACAAGCCGGGGGGCGGGTTCCAGTTCGAGGACGAGATCACCGGCGGGAAGATCAGCCGCGAGTACATCCGCGCGATCGAGCGGGGGATCCTCGATGAGATGGCGAAGGGCCCGTACGCAGGGTTCCCGATGGTCGATATCAAGGTGACGGTCTACGACGGATCGATGCACGAGGTCGACTCGTCCGAGCAGGCGTTCCGCACCTGCGGGAAGATGGGGTTCCGCGAGGCGTGCAAGAAGGCGGGGATGTCCCTCCTCGAGCCGATGATGAGCGTCGAGGTGACCGTCCCCGAGGACTACACCGGAGCCGTCACCGGGAGCCTCGCCGCCAAGCGGGGGAGGATCGTCTCGATGGACCGGAAAGGGAACGCCGCCGTCCTCCGGGCGCTCGTCCCGCTCGCCGAGATGTTCGGGTACGCATCGGAGCTTCGGAACATCACGAGCGGCCGGGGTGGCTTCACCATGCAGTTCGAGCACTACGAGGCCGTCCCGTACACCCTCGCCGAGGAGATCGTCGCTTCGCGGAAGGAATAGACGACCCACAACCGGAGCCATTCTCCACTTGATCCTAAGCCCCGTTCCCGGGAATATCTGTCAGACACCTGATAGATGGAGGGGCGATGGGGTTTCAGAGGTTGAACACCGCGAGCCGGCCGCGCTACGTCGTGGATCAGATCATCCGCTCGATCCGGGACGGGACGCTCCGGCCCGGGGATCGCCTCCCGTCCGAG
>QMQL01000146.1 GCA_003650505.1 Candidatus Acetothermia bacterium
CGTCGTTTCACGATCGTCCCCTCCCTCATCTCACGATCAACAGTCGGAAGACTTCAGACCGCACCGTGCGCCCGTTCGCGTTCTTCGCGCTCACGATACAGAAGTAAAGACCGTTCGGAAGCCTATCCCCCGCGTCATCGCGCAGGTTCCAGATGTAGGTCGTATCACCGGCCGGGAGGTCCACCTCGCGGACGAGCCGACCGGCAAGGTTGTAGATCCGCAGGACCGGATCGGTCGCGTCGACGGGGAGCGCATAAGCCATCGTCACCCCGGTCGAGGCCGGGTTCGGGTAGGCAAGTAGGATCACCCGGGGCGCCCCCTCAACGGTTATCTCTTTGTCGGTTCGGGCGCTCTCCCCACCCCGACTGTCGGTGACCACCAGTGTGACCGTGTACGTCCCCGGTCCGGCGTAGATGTGGACCGGATTCTCGGCGGTACTCGTCGCGCCGTCGCCGAAGTTCCAGGCCCATTCCTCAATCGTGTCTGAGGTATCCGGATCGGTGGAGGTATCGGTGAATTCGACCTCTTCCCCGGTATTCGGTGTCGCAGGCGTCCAGGTGAAGTTAGCGACCGGGGGCTCGTTACCGACGGAGATCGTCTTCGTCGCCGTCGCCTCAGCCCCCTGCGCATCGGTCACGGTCAACGTCACCGTGTACGCCTTCTTTTCAGCGAAGCTGTGTGTCGGATTGGCCGACGTACTCGTCGCACCGTCGCCGAAATCCCACTCGTAGTCGAACGGCGTCCCCGCCGGTTGATCGGGATCTGTGATGTCGGCCGAGAAGTGGACGTCCTCATCTACCGCCGGGTTAGCAGGATCGGCGTTGATCGCGTCGATCGTCGGCGGCTGGTTCGGCGGCCCCTCCACCTCGATCGTCTTGGTCACCGATCCGGTGAGTCCCTTATCATCGGTCACAGTCAGGGTGACCTCGAACGTCCCGCCGTTCGGGTACCGGTGGGTAGGATTCTGAGCGTCCGAGGTCGTCCCGTCTCCGAAGTCCCAACTCCAAGCGGTTATCTCGTCCCCGTCCGGGTCGGTCGCCGTTCCGTTGAACTGGATCGTGTCCTCGTAGGTGAAATCGGCCTTCGGCTCGACGGAGGCGGTACTCAGCTTCTCGAAGGTGAAGTTCGGGACCGGCCGGTGATTGATCGTCAGGGTCCACTGATTGCTGAGCGCATCCTTATCATATGAGACACTCGTCTCGGTGTGGAGGACGCGCGTATTGAGCTGAACGGTGCGGCCGGCGGTCATCTGTTCCGGTTCGGCGATCGTAACGTAGATGTAGAGGAACGTCTCCGCCCCGGCCGGCTTGTCGGTTACGACATTATCTGAGGGGGTGGGGATCGTCACCCCGGCGGTGCGCAACCCAGCGAGGTCGGTCGTCTCCCCGAGGAGGATCTCATCCGCACCCGGGTCCTTGCGCCAGACCTCGATCTTCACCACATCGGTTGTCTCCCGCGCCGTACCCTGGTTCTTAACCACAATGGGGCCGATCACCACGTTATCGTCGTTCTCGTCCTGGTCCACCAACCTGATCTTCTGTGCGAGGAGCCTCTGCCCGGAGTAGGCCGTCCCGCCTTCCGGCGGGGTTACGTTCTCCACGGTCTCGAACCCAGGTTGATAGAGGGCGATCGAGTCTGGGTAGGTGACCTCGTCGCTCCAGTAGTCGACCGTGTTCTCTTTCCCCTGTATCTTCACTACCGGCCGCAGGGTGTGGCCGTCAACTGGGGTTCCGATCTCGTAGTAGATCTTGACCGTCAGGTCGTCATCGTCCGCCACGAGCTTGGTGGTGGTGAACGGGATCGTCATCCCGGCATTGAAGTTGTCGAACAGGGCGTCCGGCTGGGTGATAGTGACCAGGGTCGTCGTCCCCGCCTTCACCTGGATCTGGTGGATCTCGTCCCCGGAGGCGGTCCCCAGGTTACGGATGTAGATCTCGTTAGCTCTGATGTCGTCCGCGTTCACATCGTCATCCGTCACCTTGACGGTCTGCTCGAGGCTGCTCCCGGTGGTCATCGCGCCTGAGACGAGGCTCGTGCTCTCTTCCTCGATCTTCTCAAACCCCTGCTTCCGGATCGTCTGGGTGGTGCTCGAAGCGACTATCTGCTCGTATTCAACCCCGCCTTCCTTGACCAACAGGCTCACCTTGGTGCGGATCGTCCGACCGTCGGTGACGCTCCCTTGATCCTGGATCCGCATCTCGACCGTCACCGTGACGCTGCTGTTGTCGGCGATGTTCGGGGGATCGGGAACGAAGTCCACCCAATCGAACTCCATCGGGCTCCCCGGATTCCAGGGTCCCCATCCCCAGACGTAGTCCACCCCGTTGATGGTCAGCGTCACCTTAACATCCTTGATGTCGGCGGTGGTCGCCGTCCCCAGGTTCTCCACCTTGACGATGGTGTTGCTCCCAGTCTGGGTCCACAGGACGTCGTTTCCATTGGCGTCGTTATCGGTGAACACCGCGACCTGGACGGTCGCCTCGTCGTTCGGGTTGAAGAACTCCGCGTCGCGGGCGGTGTCGGAGAGCTGGTCGAACCCGCCGTTTCGGATCGTCTCCCCGGTCAGGTCGGAGATCCAGGCGCTGGTGTACGATCCCCCGCCCATCTGGTAATAGAACTTCACCCGCAGATTGACCGTCTCCCCGCCCGAGACGCTCGTCCCCACGGTGACGTAGATCTTGATGTAGTGTGTGCTTCCCTCCGGGACATTGTATCCGCCCAGGTTGACAGTAATCCCGTACGGGAGCCCGGCGATGTTCGTGGTATCCCCGAGCTTCGTCCCCCCGCCCCAGATCTCGATCCTGTCGATCTGCCCGCTCCCGGCGGTTCCGAGGTTCTGCACGCTCGCGGCCTTCAAGGTGACGCCATTCGATGAATCCCCGGTGATCCTGACCTCCTGCACCAGGATGCGGTCCGTGGGGTTGAGGTTCCCCGCTGCGATGTTCCGGTCCGAAAAGCTCGGAAGAGCGAATACCACCGCCGATGAAACCAAAACCATTAACACGGCAATCGCCAGGCTATACCGGCAACTGATCCTCATTCTCGTCCTCCTATCCGTATGTCTAAGAAGGAACAGATTCATATCATCGCTTGCTCCCGCGAAAAGTATATGTTTCCACCGAAAAGCGATGAGAGAGTCCCGTCCGCGCGATCTCACATCTCTGTCGCCAAACAAGGGGACGGATGTCCCAGCCGCTCACTCCCTCGACCAGGGAAGCAGCGCCATCATCACCGCCTGCCTCGTCAAATCAGTACGGTCGATCCGGCCGGAGGAGAGGAGATGGATCAGACCGAGTCTCACCTCTTCGTCGCTCAATCTGTAGAGCCTACGGATCACCTCCCGCATCTCCTCGCCGGCGAGGATCGGAGCTGCAATCTCTTTAGGGACCGCGAACGCCGGCCCCCAACCGAGGGAGGCCCGCCCATCCCGGTCGGTAATCGCACAGACCTGAGCGGC
>QMQL01000147.1 GCA_003650505.1 Candidatus Acetothermia bacterium
CTACTGAACGGCCACGGGCAGGAATACGTGATCCCGAACGCGATCCACCAGTTTATGAAAAAATATCAAGTTCCAACTGTGATCGCGTTCGTCAACTGGCCGCTCGTCATACCCGATCTGCTGGAGGATGAGGCGCACGGCGGTCCGTTCGACACGCCGTTCAAGCACGCCGACGAGGCGGAGACGTCCTACTCGATGGCGCTCTTCCCGGAGTTGATCCACATCGAGGACGCGATCGATACCGTCCCGTCCGGGTTCCTCCGTGACGGGAAGGGGCTCCGTCACATCGACGGGGGAGGCGACATCTACCAGCGCCCGATACCCGGCCACGCCCAGGTGGGGCTGAGCGGGCTCGAGATCTGCATATACCCGGAGGGAGTGATCGGTAAGCCGAGTCTGGCCTCCCCTGAGAAGGCGTACGCCGGGGTGGAACGGATCCTCGATTACCTGGTGGAGCTGCACGACGACATCCTCGGGACCTTCCCTCCGGGTGAACTCCCGCCGATGGAGAAGGTGAGCCAACGACCGAAGGAGGAGATCGATGCCGTGGTGCGAGGTCCGCGCAACGGAGGTCGGCATCTCTACACCATCTCCTACCCCCCGTAGAGGCAAAGAGGAAGGAGCGTAAATTCGATGCAAGCGTTGGTGTTCGATGGCCCCGGCGATATCCACATAAAAGAGGTCGACAAACCCAGGATATCCCCGGATGAGGTACTGATCAAGACCGGATTCGCAGCTGTATGCGGGACGGATCTACACATAATGAAAGGGAGCTTTCCGGCGAAGCCGGGGATCATCATGGGGCACGAGGCTTCTGGTACCGTCGAAGCCGTGGGGGAGAACGTCAAACATCTTGTCCCCGGCCAACAGGTCGTCAACGCCCCCTACCTGATATGCGGCGACTGCCTCCCGTGCCGTTCCGGCCGATACAACGTCTGCCGGTATCGAGAACACCTCGGGATCGACACGGACGGCGTCTTCGCCGAGTACTACAAGCTCCCGGAATACGCGGTCTATCCGTCGCCCGATGGGTTAAGCCTCGAAGAAGGGGCCCTTGTTGAGCCGGCGGCGGTCGGCTATCACGCCGTCCGCCGGATCGCGCCGACACCGTCGGATACCGTGGTCATCATCGGGGCAGGCCCGATCGGCCTGTTCGCCCTCGAGAGCGTGGTCGCGTTCGGAAGCCAGAGGATCATCGTCTCGGGGCACCGCCAGAGGCGCTTGGAGCTCGCAAAGAGGCTGGGGGCCCATCGTGTCGTACGCCCTCCGGAGGAGGACCTGAGGACCGTCGTTCTTGAGGAGACGGATGGGAACGGGGCAGACATAGTAATCGAGGCGGCCGGCCGGCCGGATACGATCGCTGAGACCGTCAGCCTCGTCCGGTCGGCCGGTCGGATCTGCCTGGTCGGCATCCCGTCGCAGGAGGTCCGATTCGATTTCATCTCCCTTGTTAGACGCGAGGTGGATGTCCTCACCTCGGACGCCTCCCTCCTCGCCTACGAGCGGACACACGAGCTGGTGGCGAAGAGGATCCTCGATGCACGGCCGTTGATCTCCCATGTCTTCCCGTTCGAACGGATCATCGAAGCGATCGAGGCCTCTCAGGATCAGGACGCCATCAAGATCCTCATCCGATTCGGAGAGGAGGGTGACCAATGAAGGAGGACGTCGTCTTCGCACCGGTCGATACCATCCGCAGATTCTCCGAGGCCGCCTTCGTCCGGCTCGGGATCCCCAAGGATGACGCGGTGATCTGCACCGATGTCCTCATCCGGTCCGATCTTCGCGGGATCGCTTCGCACGGGGTCGGCCGCCTCAGGATGTACATCGATCGGATCCGCGCCGGGATGATCGAGCCGGTGACCGAGTTCGAAGTCGTCCAAGAAGGGGCGACGACAGCCGTCGTAGACGGCCATCACGGAATGGGGCACGTAATCGGGGTCCGTTCAATGCGGCTGGCGATCCGGAAGGCGAAGGAATACGGGATCGGTGCCGTGGCCGTCCGCAACTCGTCCCACTTCGGGATCGCCGGCTATTACTCGTTGCTGGCGGTCGAGGAGGGGCTGATCGGGGTGACGATGACGAACGCACGCCCCTCCGTCTTTCCGACGTTCGGGGGCGAGCCGATGTTCGGGACGAACCCGATCGCCTTCGGAGCCCCGACCGACGAGGGATGCCCCTTCCTGTTCGACGCCTCGACCTCCGTCGTCCCACGCGGGAAGCTTGAGGTCCTCTCCCGTGCCGGCACGCCCCTCCCACCCGGTTGGGTCATCGATCGCGGGGGAGGAATAGCGACGGACACCGACGCCGTTCTTGCGGGACTCAACGCCGGCGAGTTCGGACTCCTCCCCCTCGGAGGAGCGGGTGAGACGCTCAGTGGGCATAAGGGATACGGGTTTGCCACGATCGTCGAGATCCTATCGGCCAGCCTCCAGGCCGGTTGTTCCCTCCAGGAGCTTGCGAGCTTCGCCCCGGACGGCTCCCCGCGCAAGCAGCGGCTCGGCCACTTCTTCCTGGCGATCGATATCGGGGTATTCACTGATCCTACGAGCTTCAGGAAGACGACGGGAGAGATTCTCCGGCGGCTGCGCGCATCGCGGAAGCTCCCGGGAGCGGATCGAATCTACACTGCCGGTGAGAAGGAATGCGAAAGGGAGAGAGAGACCGCCTCCCATGGCATCCCTATCAATCCGAAGCTCCAAGCCACCCTCTCCGCCATCCGCGACGAACTCGGGATAACCGACCCTCAACTCCCATTCTGAGCCTGGTCAGCAGCTATCGCTTCGATCCTTATCATCGCGCGATGGAGCTCCTCCTCCGTGACCGGGAAGGGGACGGCCCTCTCTCGATCGAGATAGCGGAGGGCCCGGCCGGCCAGATCGATCCCTTTCTCACCACGAAGATCGAAGATCCCTAAAGCGGAGAACGAACGCGGGAGGCCCCATCTCTTATATCGGTCGAGCATCCCCTCGAGGGAGACGGGCGTATCCGGGTCGAGCGCCGACTGGACGAGGACCCCGAGGCCGACGGCCTCGCCATGAAGGACCGCATCGGGATCGACGATGTGAGACAACGCGTAACCGACGGCGTGACTGAAGCTCCGGCCGAAGAACCGCCCCCCTGTCTCCCCGGCGAGACCGGCCCCCAGGATGCACGCCTCGACCACACGCGAGTAGGGATCGGTCACATCCCCGTTGAGATTGTCCGAGATCGCCTCCTCCCCGAGGGGGAAGAGGACGTCATCGAGGAGGATCCGACTCACGGCCAACGACAGAGAGGCGGTGACCGCAGGGACGCCGTTGCGGGCGGCCAGCAGCGTGTCGAACGACCGGGCGAGGGCATCGACGATCCCGCTCCGCAGCAGCCGGGGAGGGGCGGTGATGATGAGATCCGGATCGATGATCATCACCCTGACCGGTTGTGAGAGACGCCGGCTCTCCTCGTATGC
>QMQL01000148.1 GCA_003650505.1 Candidatus Acetothermia bacterium
ATCTCTATTGATTTCTTTTCCTCCGGTTACTGAGATGTTTCACTTCGCCGGGTTCGCCGGACGCGCCTACTTCGGTTTCAACGCGCCCTGCCATGGCTTCACCATGGCGGGTACTCCCATTCGGAGATCCCCGGATCAAAGCCTGCTTAGCGGCTCCCCGAGGCTTATCGCAGCTAGCCACGTCCTTCATCGCTTCCAACTGCCAAGGTGTCCACCGTCTGCCCTTACTTCGCTTATGCGGCACACACTCTATTCACTTGTCAAGGAGCATCAACGCAGCATCAGACTGCGCAAAAGATGATCGTAGCACGCCCCCCGAATCCTGTCAAGGGGGCCGATCAGCGGTAGGGAGAATTTAACCGCGGTCGGGGTCCCTGTCAAGGGAGCTCCCAGCTTCTCCGCTTGAGCCGCGCCTTCTGACCGCGGCGAAAGCGCTTGCAAGCCGGTCGAGGGAGGGGAGGTCGAGTCCTTCCCCTCTCAGGTTCCCGTCGATATCCGCCTCTTTCAGGAGGAGATCGACTCCCTCCGGCGGAAGGAGGGAGCGGAGGGCGGAGCGGAGCATCTTCCGCCGCTTCCCGTAGATCGTTTTGACCAGGGTGAAGAAGGAATCTGGATCGGCCGTGAATCTGGGTCTATCCGTGAACGAGACCGTCCAGACGGTGGAGTCGACCTGAGGCGGGGGGAAGAAGGACGCCGGCTTCAGGTTCGTGACAAAGGTCGGTTCGGCGTAGGCCTGGACGAGGACGCCGAGCGATGTCCCCCCCGGTCCCGGGCTGCGGAGGATCTTCTCCGCCACCTCGCGCTGGGTGATCAGGATCGCCCTCTCGATGAAATCCCGGTTCCTGACGAGATGGCGGATTATCGGCGCGGTGATCCGATAGGGGATGCTCCCGACGACGAGCGTCCTCCCCCCGGCTCCGATGGGGGAGAAGTCGAACTTGAGGAAGTCCTGATGGCGGATCTCGACCGTGTCAAGGTCGGCGAGCCTCCGGCGGAGCTCCTCGACGAGCCTGCCGTCGATCTCGATCGCGATCACCCGCTTGGCCGATCCGGCGAGGAGTCGGGTCAGCACTCCCAACCCCGCACCGATCTCGACGATCGTCTCAGGATCCGACCCTTCCACGAGCTTCGCGATCGTCTCGATTGCCCCTCGGTCGACGAGGAAGTTTTGGCCGAGGCGTTTGCTCGGCCTGATCCCGGTGCGCTCGAGGAGGCGCTTGACCTCCCTCCGGTCGGTCGGATCAGCGGTTCGCGGATCGTTCAACGGCCCATCCGGTGAGGATATCGATCAGTCGCGGATCGACCGGCTCGTCAAGGTGGCGGTAGACCAAGCTCGGCGCGTCGGGATGGTGGCGGAGGAGGTGGTTCAAGTCGGAAAGGACGTAGACCGTGACGTCCTGATTCCCGTTCTCCTCGATCGCCTCCCTGATCAGGTCCGCCTCTTCGGCCGGGACCTGGAGGTCCTTCTCTCCGTTCACGATCAGGACAGGCATCCGCAGGAGGCGGAGCGGCCCGGTCGGATCGGCTGTGTAGTGCTCGCGGAGCCAGGAGAGGGAGAGGGAGGAACCGGTCATCTGCGTTGCGGCCTGTTCGCTCAGCCAGGGCATCGCCCGTTGGAGGTCGGCGTACGTGTAGTCGCTCCACTCCCCGCTAGATCCCTTGACGAACTCGATGTATTGATCCTCCTGGGCGAGGGAGGCCGCGATCTTCTCCTCGGATGCACCTTGCATCCTAAGGAGGGTCTCGATTTGCCAGCGCGTGATTTCGTCAAGCGGTCGTGCCGCCCCGGCGAGGAGGACGATCCCGCGGATCGTATCATCCTCGGCGGCGATGATCGGGGCGAGGTAGGCCCCTTCGCTATGGCCGATGAGGAAGATCCGGTCCTTATCTATCTCGGACTGGGCGCGGAGCGCAGCGAGCGCGGCACGGGCGTCGTCGATCAGGTCGGCCCTCGATGCGGAGGAGAGGTCCCCTTCGCTCTTTCCGACCCCCCTCTTGTCGTAGCGGAGCGATGCGATCCCCGCCTCTGCTAGGGCGTGGGCAAGCTGGAGGTACGAATCGGTCAGAAGGCCGGGGGCGTTCCCGTCCCGGTCTACCGGCCCCGAGCCCCCGATGAACAGCGTTGCTGCGAACGGAGGCGTTCCCCCGTTCGGAAGCGTGATTATCCCCGCGATCGTCAGCCGATCGCTGGCGAAGGTGATCTCGTGCTCGATCGTTCCCTCTTCCTCCGGGCGTTCCTCCTCGATCAGCTCGATCCCATTGGGGAAGCGATCGACGTCGTATGCGACCGTGCCCTGTGTCCGGTCGATCACACCGACGAGGTGACCTGAATGCTCGATCAGGACGATCTTGATGTCGCCGAGCTGAAGGTCGAACCGTTTTCCGGGATACGTGTTATCCCCGGAGCGGAACTCGGTCGTGTTCGGTCCGGTGATCTCCGCCGGGAGGGAGAGGAGACCCTGCGGGATTGCGGCTACGAACTCGCGGTCGAGCGCCTCAGCGCGGATCGCCATCAGCAACACGACGTAGTGTCCGATGATGTTGTTATCTAGGAGGGCGATGTTCGTTGTATCGGGGATGCTCCCTGTCTTGCTTGACGTCCCGTGACGGACCTCCATCGATATCCCCTCCGGCCCGGCCTGTGCGGAGATGATCTGTGAATCCGAGCGGGTCCCGACGGCGAGGTTGTAGAGAGTCGGATGAAAATCGAGGTCATAACCGGTCTGCTGCGCAAGCGAGATCGGCTGACCCCCGATCGTGACCTCCCCCTGGGAGAGGAGCATATACCCCTCGACCGGGTGAGAGAACAGGGTGTAGCGTTCCTCGAGGATCCGGATCCCGTTCCGGTCGACGGCGAAGTGTCCGGCATCGATCAGGGTCCCGCTCTCCTCGACATGATCCGTGAGGATGCCTGGGAGTATCGCTAGGGCAATGATCGCCACCACGGCACCGAGGACGATCAGCCATTTGCTATCCATCATCATCCCTCCCTCTGCCCGCCCGGCGATCGGGGTTAGGCGCGGGCTGTCCAAGTATAGCATGCAAGGGAGGTATTACCGGAGCGATCAAATGAATGGGGCCCCGCACACGGGGCCCCGCACGAGTCATTCGTAAGTGATCGTCTATCCCCAGATCGGATAGATCGGGAACAGGGATGCGAACACAAGGGCGACGACCGACATCAGCTTGATCAGGATGTCGAGGGACGGGCCGACCGTATCCTTCAGCGGGTCGCCTACCGTGTCCCCGACGACGCTCGAGTCGTGCGCCTCCGACCCCTTACCCCCGTAGTTCCCCTCCTCGATGTACTTCTTGGCGTTGTCCATCGCCCCACCGGCGTTCCCGCAGAAGATGGCGAGCTGGATTGCGGAGAGCAATCCCCCGATCAGGAACCCGCCGAGGGCGTACCGACCGAAGATAAGCCCGAACGCG
>QMQL01000149.1 GCA_003650505.1 Candidatus Acetothermia bacterium
GCCGAGGCCCGCTCGCCGTCGGGGTAGATGACGAACCCGACCCCGGCCCGCTTCCTGACCTCCCTCTCCACGTCGGTCGCCCGGCCGGAGGCGAGGACGAACCTCCCCTCGATCTCCATTCCCTCGTAGTCGGCCGGGGAGTCCCCCCTCCCGACATGGACCAGCTCCCCTTCGAACATCCCTGCCGGGGAGTGGACGACGATCCCCTGAGAGACCTCGTCGAACGAGACGAGCTCCTCCTCCGTAGGCTCGATTTGAACCAGCTTTCCTGAATGGATCGTCCATGCCGGGGGGGCGGTCCACCCGTAGGTCTTCGACCTCCCGTCGGCGGGGAACCTATCGACCGACGTTTCGATCCCCGCCTCAGCGAGGAGGCCGCGGACGTATTCGAGCGCCCGGTCGTATCCGGGCGAGGCCTGAATCCGGTTAAACCTCGATATCTCCGCGACGATCCCCTTCGCCCGACTCCCCGAGATCGCGGAAGCGAGGGCAGAAAGCGTCTCCTCCAGGTTCATCATCCCTCCGACCCGGATTCTACCGGGTGCGATCGGCGGGTGCGAACGGGTCCGCTCCCCCTTACAATCGTCCATCACTCGTTCATCGCAGGAGGTCGCATGAAGGTCACGATCCTCGGAGGAGGCCGGGTCGGGAGAGCAATCGCCGCCGATCTCGCAAGGAGAGGGAACTTCCTGGTGCGGGTCGCCGATCTTGACCGGGAGAACCTCAGCCGACTCGAAAAGGCGTACGGAATCGAGACCCTGGCGGTCGATCTCTCCCGCCAAGATGGGATTCGCGAAGCGGTGGAAGGGGCCGAGATCGTGATCGACGCCGTCCCCGGTTTCCTCGGGTTTCAGACCCTGAAAGCGGTGATCGAGGCGGAAAAGGACGTCGTCGACATCGCCTTCTTCCCCGAGGACCCGTTCGAACTCGACACCCTCGCCAAAGAGAGGGGGGTGACCGCCGTCGTCGACAGCGGGGTCGCCCCGGGGATGAGCAACCTCCTCGTCGGCCACGCCGCTGCGGGCCTCGATCGGATCGAGAGGGTGGCGATCTACGTCGGCGGGCTCCCCACCGAGCCGGTCGGTCCGTACGGATATCGGGCGACGTTCTCCCCGATCGACGTTATCGAGGAGTACACGCGGCCGGCACGGATCGTCAAGGAGGGGAGGATCGTCGAACGCCCTGCCCTATCCGAGCTCGAGACGCTCGAGTTCGAGGGGATAGGGACCCTCGAGGCGTTCCTTACCGACGGGCTGCGGACCCTCCTTAGGACGATCCCGGCCCGCTCAATGGTCGAGAAGACCCTCCGCTATCCCGGCCATGCCGAGAAGATATCCCTTCTCAAGGAGACCGGGCTGTTCAATGAAGATCCGGTGGAGATAGGGGGCGTTCAGGTCAGGCCGATCGACCTGACCGCCGCCCTCCTTTTCCCGATCTGGGAGTTCAAAGATGGGGAGGAGGACATGACGGCGATGCGGATCGTCGTCGAAGGGACCCGGGAAGGCCGGCCGGTCCGTTACACCTACGAGCTTCTCGACCGGTTCGATCGGGAGATGGGGACGTCATCGATGGCGAGGACGACCGGGTATACGGCCGCGGCCGTAGCCGCGATGCTATCCGAAGGGTTGTACATACGACCGGGGATCAGCCCGCTCGAGGCGGTCGCCGCCGAACAGGGGACCGTCGATTTCATCCTCTCCGAGCTCCACAACAGGGGGATCGTCTATCAAGAGAGGGTAGAAGGATAAGCCCGGATCGCATTGTCCGGTCGCTTCGCGGCCGGTTATGATCCGACTCTATGGCAGCGAACTCCAGCTCTCCGGTAAAGCGGACGGCGGCCCTCTTCCTCGGCCACATGCTGAACGACGGGTTCGCCAGCTTCTTCGCCCCCCTCCTCCCCCTTTTGATCGAAAAGCTTCACCTCTCCCTCATCCTCGCCGGTTCCCTCGGGACGCTCCGGATCGCGACCAACTCCCTCCTCCAACCCGGCCTCGGCGCCCTCGTCGACCGCTCCGAGCGGCCGTGGCTCGTCGTCATCGGACCGATGTTGACGGTGACCGCGATGTCGTTCATCGGCCGGGTCTCGAGCTCCGTCTTGCTCCTTATCATCATGATCCTGGCCGGGATCGGGACCGCCATGTTCCATCCGGCAGCGGCATCGCTCGTCGCCACGGGGACCGCGGGGCGCCGTGGCCTGTTGATGGCGTTCTTCTCCTCGGGCGGGACGCTCGGCGGAGCGGTCGCGCCGGTGTTCATCGTCTCATTCGTCGATAAGCTCTCGCTTGCAGGGACGCCGTTTCTCCTCATCCCCGGGATACTCACGTTGGCCGCGTTCGCCATCCTCCTCAAGCGTGCGCTCCCCAGCTCTGTAAGGAAGAAGAAGGATGTGATCGTCACTCGGATCCCACCCCGCCTCTTCCCGCTCTGGTTCGCGATCGTCCTGTCGTCGGCCTGCTCGATCGGTTTTTCCAACTTCCTCGCCGTTCTGATCGTCGACCGGGGAGGCTCTCCCCTCGCCGGCGGCGGGGCGATCAGCCTCTTCCTCCTTGCAGGAGCTGCGGGCGGGTTCTTCGCCGGGAACCTCTCCGATCGGTTCGGAAGGAAGCCGATCATCTTCGGAAGCCTCGTTATCGCCGCCCCGTTCTACCTCGCCTTCCTCCACGCACCGCTCTCCTTCGCCCTCCCGTTGATAGGGTTGGCCGGGATATTCAGCCTATCGTCGGTCCCAGTCGGGGTGGTTGCAGCCCAGGAATCGATGCCCGGAAGGACGGGGCTCGTCTCCGGCCTCGTGATGGGGCTTGCATGGGGATTGGGGGGGTTCGCCCTCACCCCGATCGGCTGGCTCGCCGACCGGTTCGGGCTCGCTGCTGTCATGAACGGGGTATCCCTGTTACCGCTGATCGCCGCCGTCCTCGTCCTCGCCTGGAGGACGGACTAGCCGGGGCAGGCGGTCTTCAACGCCTCCACCCGCTCGTAGGGGAGACGGACGGCGCCCAACCGGGCCCGGCCCGATTCCGGGCCGTGATCGTCCGATCCTCCAGTCAGGAGGAATCCACGCTCTTCCGCCATCGTCGCGAGGAGACGCGGGCTTATCGTCGGCCGGATGAGGGCGAGCTCGTACGGATAGAACGCCTCGATCGCATCCACCCCCCCGTCTCGGATCGAATCGAGGAAACCTTCCCAATCGCCGACCTTCATCAGGCCGGGATGGGCGAGGGAACAGACCCCCCCGGCAGCGTGGATCGTCTCCACGACCTCGCGGAACGGGGCCTTCTCGATCGGGACGTAGCACGGCCTGTCGTCCCCGATCAGGGTGGAGAACGCCTCGTCCTTATCGCGGACGATCCCCTTCTCCACGAGGATCCGGGCGAGGTGCGGCCGGCCGATGCTCCACTCGGCGATCGCGCGGACTTCGGCC
>QMQL01000150.1 GCA_003650505.1 Candidatus Acetothermia bacterium
ATCACCGATCCCATGCTCCCGCCGACGAACCTGAAGTCCATGACGCCGATCACTACGGGGCGGCGATCGATCGCCGCCCGGCCGACGATAATCGCGTCAGCAAGCCCTGTCTTCTCCTGCGCCTCTGCGATCCGCTCCGGATACGGCCGGGAATCGACGAACCCGAGCGGATCATCGGAGACGATCGGCTTCGCGATGTCGACGAAGCTCCCCTCATCGACCAGGGATTCGATCCTCTCCTGCGCGGTGAGGAAGAAGTAGTCCCCACAGCTCGGACAGATGTAGTTGTTCTCGCGAAGCCTCTGCTTGTAAACGAGCTCCCCGCACGACTTGCACTTCATCCAGAGCGACTCGTCCGCCTTCTTATCGACGTCGACGCGCAGGTACTTCTTCTCCTTGAAGATCGCCATAGCTCACCTCCGTCAGCGGTGGCGGAACGGACCGAAGCGGATCCGCTTCCCTCCCTCCTCCTCGGCCTTCTCCCCCCGCAGGCTGTCCGGGAGGACCGATCCGCTCGAGATCACCATCGACAGTGCGTCCTCCACGGGGATGTCGACCGGCGTAATCATCCGCTTCGGGATGATCAACATGTAGCCGGATAGCGGGTTCGGCGCCGTCGGCGTGTAAACGAGGACACACTCCTCACCGGTTAGATCTTGAAGCCTCCCGAGCTCCTCGTTCGTCACCAGGCCGATGACGTTGATCCCGGGACGGGGGTACTCGAACATGACGACCTGCTTGAACGAGGTGGAGGACTTCCTGTTCAGGAGGGCGTTCGTGAACTCCTTCAGCGTCCCGTACATCTTACGGATCCCGGGGACGGCGAGGAAGATCCGCTCGAAGTAGTAGTGGAGCGTCCTGCCGAAGACGTTCCGGGTGATCACCCCGATCAAGATGATGATGATGATCGTCACGTAAAACCCGAGCCCGGGAATCCACCGGCCGAGGGCGCGCTCGATCGTCATCCCGAATGGGGTGTTCTCCCCGACGAGTCCGTCGACCAATCGATAGAGGAACCATATGATGTAGACGGTGGCACCGACGGGGAGGATCGCCAGAAGCCCGCTGACAAACGTCGCTCTGAACCACAAGAGAAACCTCTTCATCTTCCCTCCCTCGCCCCGTCTTCAAGGCGAGGCATCGGACCTGAAAGATCGATCCAGCGTACCGTATTATACGGGGACGATGTGTAAAGGCGCATTCTTCCGTAAACCCCTCCTCGCGCTCCTCGCCCTTCTTCTCGTATTGTACGTACCGCTCCTCGCCCTCAGGACGCTCTATCCGGTCCGCTTCATGGCGCTCGTAGAGGAATGGTCGGATGAGAGGGACCTCGACCCATCCCTGGTCGCCTCCCTCATCCGCGCCGAGAGCAGGTTTCATCCCGGAGCGGTATCCCTCCGAGGAGCGCTCGGGTTGATGCAGGTGACCCCGGAGACAGGGGCGTGGATTGCCGGACAGATCGGACTTACCGACTTCGAGTCCGACCTCCTCCTCGAGCCGGATGTGAACATCGCGCTCGGGACCTGGTACCTCAGGTACCTGATCGACCGGTTCGGCAGGATCGAACCGGCCCTCCAGGCATACAACGCCGGCCCGGCGTCCGTGGAGGGCTGGGCCGGGGAGAAGGAGGCGGTCTATCCCGGGACCGCGGCGTACGTCCGGCGCGTCCTCGCTTCGGTCTGGGTCTATCGGGTCTACTTCCGCCTCCCGTTCATCACCGCGATCACCCCGTCGATCGGTTGAGTATTGCGGAGGAGCGTTCCGTTGGCTAGTATCAGCACAACTTTGTTTACAAGCCACAGGAGGTTTGAACGTGTCGGAGGCAATACAGTGGGTGAAGAAGGATCCGGCCAAGGAGAACGTCTTCTGGCCGACCGAGGAACTGCAAAAGAGGGCGTGGGTCGCCGACGAGTCGATCTACACCGAGGCTAACGCCGACCCGGTGAAGTTCTGGGCAAGACATGCCGAGGAGCTCCACTGGTTCAAGAAATGGGAGAAGGACTACGAGTTCGCCCCGCAGGCGTACAAATGGTTCATCGGGGGGAAGATCAACCTCTCCTACAACTCCCTCGACCGGCAGATCGAAGCCGGGAAGGGCGATCGGATCGCCCTGATCTGGGAGCCGGAGCCGGTGGACGAGGAGCCGCGGAAGATCACGTACTCCGAGCTGCACGAGCTCGTCTCCAAGTTCGCCAATGTCCTGAAGGGACTAGGGGTGAAGAAGGGGGATCGCGTCGGTATCTACCTTCCGATGATCCCCGAGGCGGTGATCGCGATGCAGGCGTGCGCCCGGATCGGAGCCCCCCACTCGGTCGTCTTCTCCGCCTTCTCCCCTGATTCCCTCCGCGACCGGCTGATCGACGCCGGGGCGAAGGTCCTGATCACCGCCGACGGCTACTACCGCCGCGGGAAGCAGATCGGCCTGAAGAAGAACGCCGACGCCGGGATCGAGGGGACGGCCGTGGAGAAGGTCGTGGTGGTGAAGCGGCTCGACGGGAGCGCGAAGATGACCCCGGGTCGTGACCTCTGGTACCACGAGCTGATGGAGGGAGCCTCCGCCGACTGCCCGGCTGAGGAGATGGACTCCGAGGACCTCTCCTTCCTCCTCTACACCTCAGGGACGACAGGGAAGCCGAAGGGAATCATGCACACCACCGGCGGATATGCCGTTCAGTCGTACCTGACAGCGAAGTGGAACTTCGATCTGCACGATGGGGACATCTTCTGGTGCACGGCCGACGTCGGCTGGATCACCGGGCACACCTACATCAACTATGGCCCTCTGATGAACGGGGTGACGAGCGTTATCTTCGAGGGCTCCCCCGACTTCCCCGACTACGGCCGGTTCTGGGCGATCATCGAGAAGCACAAAATCACCCAGCTCTACACCGCACCGACCGCGATCAGGATGTTCATCAAGTGGGGTGACGAGTGGCCGGCGAAGCACGACCTCTCCTCGTTGCGCCTCCTCGGGACGGTCGGCGAGCCGATCAACGTCGACGCCTGGCTCTGGTACTTCGAGAAGATCGGCGGCGGCCGCTGCCCGATCATCGACACCTGGTGGCAGACCGAGACCGGGGCGAACATGGTGAACAACCTTCCGGGTATCGGGCCGTTCATCCCGACGGTCGCCGGCCGGCCGTTCCCCGGCGTGATCGCCGACATCCTCGATTCGAGCGGGACCCCGGTAAATCCGGGGGAGGGTGGTTATCTCGCGATCTACAGCCCGTTCCCCCCGGCGCTGACCCGAGGGATCTACGGGGACATGGAGAGGTTCACGAATCAATACTTCTCCGACTACGGCCCGGAACGCTACTTCACAAGCGACGGGGCGCGGAAGGACGAGATGGGGAACATCCGGATCACCGGACGGGTCGACGACGTGACGAACGTCGCCGGGCATCGGTTGGCGCC
>QMQL01000151.1 GCA_003650505.1 Candidatus Acetothermia bacterium
AATGAACGCAGATCCTACTGCGAAAACGCTGACCGAAACGATCAGGAACCTCATTCCCATCCCCCTCCAAAAATCACTCAGCATCATCGACCTCCTCATCATCGCCGTCCCGATAGAGCCCGCCCGTTGCTCCGTTTCTCGCTTGAATATCCGATCCGGATCGAGACCCGGCGGGTCTGCGGGAGATCTCTGGGATCGATCGGTATTTCTCCGTCTTCAGTAGGCGAGAGATCTCGTCTTTGATCTCCCTTATGTCTCCTTCGTCCAACGGGCGGAAGCCATCGTAGAATCCTGTCTCACGGTGAGGAAGGTGGAGGGCGTCACCGTACTTTTGGATCTTTGCCGATCTCGCTCGGCCGTAGAGGTGGATGTGAAGGTACGGCCCACTCGAGCGGAACACGCCCCAATTCCCATTCTCCTGGTAGTTGATCCGGCCGACGTCGATGCCGCGGCGGTTGAGGCCGGTCATCATCGCTTCACCGACCAGCATGGTCAGGAGGATCAGCTCGCATGCCTGGTCGGGAGACAGCTTCGTACGGTCGGAGACGCGCACCTTCGGCACGATCTTGATATGGCCGCCGTCCTCCCGATCTATGTGAGGCTGTGCTGGGGAGATGACCTTGAAGTTCTGCGACTCGTAGATAAGCAAACGTCCCCCCTATGTGGGGTAGCCGCACCTTCGCAGGATCGTATCATCCGTTCCGCCCGGAGTCAACCCACTTGGAGCCGACGGCTGCTGTTCGCTAGGGGATTGGGCTTTCAGCAAGACATCGCTTCTTCCCGGTTGTCAGAATCGCGGATCGTCCGTACCCTTAAGGTAAGGGCTAACTCCCAGGGGGTAGGGATGCTCACCATCAGAAAGCGCGTGCAGGAGAGGTTCGCCGAGCTGTCGCCTGTACAGAAACGGCTCGTCCAGAAGATGCTCTCGGGTTACGAGGACTTCGTCTTCCTTGCGATCAACGAGGCCGCCGCCTCCCTGAACGTGCACAAGTCGACCCTCGTCCGCTTGGCGCAGAGCCGCGGCTACGAGGGATACGGCGAGCTCCGCGAGCAGTTGCAGCTCCTATTCCGCCAAGAGGTCACCCCGGCGAACAAGCTGGTCCGGACATTGGCCGACATAGATGAGGAGACCCTGTACGAGCAGGTGATCGAGACCGAGATCCAGTACCTTAAGGAATCGCTGAAGACCATCCGGACGAAGGACATCCATAGGGCGGCGAAGATGCTCCTTGGGGCCGAGCGGATATTCATCTGCGGGACCGGACCGCAACGCGCGCTCGTCAGCCTCCTCGAGTTCCGCCTCCGGCGTTTCCAGCTCGATGTCGTCGCCGTCACCCAAGAAGGCCGCGGGATCTTCGAGATTCTCCAGCTTCTCGACGGAGATGACGTCCTTGTGATCATCAATTTCGGCACCTTCCAGCGGGATCATCTGAACGCGGCATCGATAGCTCAGGAGGTGGGGTGTCCGATCATCCTGATCACGGAGACCCTCGCCAAGGAGCTCGCTGAGCGTGCCACCCTCACGCTAGCTGCGCGGCGCGGGCCGCCGACGATATACCATTCGAACATCGTACCGATGGCCGTTGCCTCCGCGATCGTCCTCGATGTGGCACGGATGCTCTCCCCTGCGCAACTCGCGTCGCTGGAGCGGATACACGAGCTTCGCCGCAGGTTCGGTTACGCCGGTGAGCCGAACGGACAGAGGGATACGGAACCGGCAGACATGAATGGTCACTAGGTGCCCTGTTCTCATCGGCCCTTTCCGTTGATGGGACCTGTACCGATCTTGGGCGTATTCAAGAGGCTACTCCGTAGTAGTGACTTTCCACGATAGTTAAAATCCACGATTGCCCTGTTCTTGAGTTTTAACTATTGTGAGAATACACTATCAAAGGTGATCGGATCACGGACAGAGCAAACTCAGCGTTCAAGGTGGGCGGACGGATTGAAGCTCCGTACTTCGTCGATCGGGAAGAGGAGCTCGCGCGGCTCAGCTACGACGCGCGCACTCTGTCCCAGAGCAACGTCATCATCGCACCTCGCCGGTTCGGGAAGACCGCGCTTTTGCGGACGGTCGAGTCCGAGGTGGACGACGAGATGCTCGTTTCTTATGTTAGCTGCCTAGGGATAACAAGCCCGGTGGAGTTTCACGATCGGATCGTCGAGGGTATTCTCCGGGCGTTTGCCGCCTCCCATGGAAGGGGAAAGGCGCTTCTCGCCACATGGCGCGATCTCCTGAAGAAGCCGGTTCTGGGGATGCGCGACGCCCTCGCGGAGATAGGTGGAAGCATCGAAGGGGTGGGGACGATCCGGCTCAAGTTTCGCACCCGGGAAGTGGACACACAGGCGCTGATGGAGGCGGCCCTCGCGTTCCCGGAGAGGCTTGCTGAGGAGCAGGGCGATCAGGTCCTAATGATCCTCGACGAGTTCCAGGCGCTCGTTGGCCTGGGGGAGATGATCTTCCCGCTGTTCAAAGAGGCGATGGAGTCGCAGAAGCGATCGATCTACTTGCTCAGCGGGAGCAGCCTCCGGCTGCTGCACGAGGTGTTCGGGCAGGAGGGAAAAAGCCCACTCTATCAGATGGTCGGCCGCCTGTTTCTCGGCGAGATCGACCGCCGGGCAGTCCATCGGTTCTACCGGGACCGCCTGTGCGAGGTGCACCGGGTAGAGATCTCGGATCCCGCACTCGACCGGGTGACTGAATACGTCGGAGGCATCCCCTATTACTTCCAGAAGCTCGGTGTGGGGTTGGAGCGCGACATCGTCGTCGCGGGCAAGCGGCGTATCGAAGCGATCGACGTCGACCGCGCGTTTTTTCAGCTCCTCGATGAGCTCGCCGGCGACTTTCAGGAGCGATGGGAGACGAGGTTCAGCGATCAGCAGCGCGCGGTCCTGAAGGTCCTGTCGGGGGGTTCGATGAGCGTGACCGAGGCGGCGCGCGCCATGGAGGTCCCCCCTTCGAATATCTCATACAGCTTAAGCCGGCTCACCGAGGCGATGGTCCTCACCAAAGAGGAGAGGCGCTATCGCATCACCGACCGCGTGTTCGCGGCGTGGCTCAAGGACCTTTGACCCTGCATCCGCTATTTCCCGCGGTGCGCCAGCCGGTTGACCGCTGTCCAAGTGGATGGAATACGCTGGGTTGACCAAACCCAGGAACGGTGAGGAGAATGCGTATTCCCTCCGGGCGGGTAGCAGCGGCCCTGGTCGTGGTCATTGCCTTCGGCTCCCTTGGCCTTACTGAGACGGAGGCGTTCACGGACGACACCGGCAAGGCTGCGAGCGGGCTTGTTGTCAGGTTCTCGTAGGAAGTGCTGAACACGTGGCACAGCGGGGAGTTCTCCGAGAAATCGCCTGAGGGAGGGGGGACGGAGTTTGCGGTCACAGGCGGTGAGGTTGAGCCTGGAGG
>QMQL01000152.1 GCA_003650505.1 Candidatus Acetothermia bacterium
ACCCACAGCAGACCCTCGTCGTACACGAGGATCCCCCGGCAGCCGACCGAGATCGCCCTCTTCACGTCCTCGATCGCCCGGACGACCTGTTCCATCCCGCGTAGGCGGTAGCCGATCCTCACCCCCTGGGACGTCTGAACCGTCGCCCCTGTGTCATACGGAGCACGCGGACCGACGGAGAGGTTGAGCGCTATCCCCCGCTCCTTCGCAAGGGAGGTGTAGTCGCGCAGTTCGCCGAGAGGGTAGCGGAAGATCCCATATGTCTCGTCGATCCGGTTGATCGTCACTCCGAGCTCGTCGGCCCGGTTGACCAGCGCCTCGAACGCCTCGAACGAATTGACCGTCGGCACCTCGATCCGGAAGTGAGCCCCGTCGGGGAACGTCTTCCCCGATGTCGTAAGCTCGTAGAGGTCCCCTTTGGGTAGGCCGAGTCTCTCCAGGCTGGCCCTTGTTTCCTCGAATATCATCAATATCCTCCTTTATGTATTAGAGTTTTGTAGTCTGTGTTGCGGAAGGGGAGGGGAGTAGACCCAGATGAGCTTCAGCTCCTCGTCCCCCGTGTTGAGGATCGAGTGTTTGACGCCCGGCGGCATGTAGATCGCCATCCCCGCCCGAAGCTCCTCTTCCCCTTCTTCGGTAATGAGGCGGCCTTGCCCGCTGACGATGTACATCCCCTCTTCTGAGGATTCATGCGCGTGTTCAGGGATCTGGCTCCCCACAGCGGTGACGTTCTGCCCCATCGAGAAACCACGTGCCCCGACCGTCCCTTCCGACAAGAGGAGCTTGGAGACCCTGGTTGGGATCTTCTTCACCCCTTCGACCGTTGCTGAATCAACGACGTACCTCATCCATCCTCCTTTCGCTGCGAATCAGAACTCATCCCTATCAGGCTCGATCTCCCAGATCTTTGCCGTCTCTTCTGGGGTTATGTCATAGACCGTGTTGTGCGGAGGGAGCGGTTCATAGCGCATGAATTCGGGGACGTCGCAGGATCGATCGGAGGAGCCGGCCGCGTCGTTGAATCTCCGCTCGAGCCGTAACGTCTCCGCCGCCGCTTGAGTGATGTCCGCGAAGGCGAGGTCCCATCCGAAGCGTCCGAAGATCAGCTCGACGAGGAGCCCCGGCCTCTCGACGAACGGTCCTCGGGCGAACAGGCAGAGGCCGAACGTGTCGAGGATGACTCCCCGGATCTGGAGCTTCCGCGAGTTCTCGACCTGCCCCTTCTTGGATAGGGGATCGAGCGTCTTCGCGGTTCCGAACGCGTTTCCTGCCGTATGATCAGCCCCCATCGGGGATGTGACGTACGTTACGCCGTTCCCCTTCAGCCCCCGTGGATCGTACCCCGGGATCCCTTGCCCGTTCACCGCCGGGACCCGGCGGGATCCGAGCGCCCGGCCGGTGAAGGCGACCCCTTCGCCGAGTATCCGCCCGAGAGGCTCCCCTTCTCCGATTCGGCGGAGGAGATCTGCGGCGCCATTGACGTCCCCGAACCGGATGAGGCCGGCCTCCATCGCCACGCCGAGGACGCCCCCGATTTCTATCGCGTCGAGGCCGATATCGTTGCACAGGGCGTTGAGCTCGGCGATCCCATCGAGGTTCGTGATCCCACAGTTCGATCCGAGGAGGGCGATGTTCTCGTATTGAAGCGTCGCTACCTTTTTCTTTCCCGTCTGATCCGGGTATACGTTGGAACACTTGATGACGCAGCCGGTCATGCACGCGACCCCTGAGCGGCCCTCCCCCCCGCGGGCGGCGATCGTCTCGGCAAGGCGCACACCGCTGATCTCATCGATCCCATCGCATGAACCGCGGCTGAAGTTTCGCGTCGGGAGGAGCCCGAGTTCGTTCGCTGTGACGACGATCCCGGCCGTCCCGTATCTCCGGCGGGCCTCGAGCTTCGGGCTCGCTAGGAGCATCTGTGTGTATGTACGGTATGATTCTTTAAATCTGGCCTGGTCGTATCCCGGATAGTTCGTTGTCCCGCGGTCGTCGATTACGATCCCCTTGACACCTTTCGCTCCCATCACGGCTCCGAGGCCCCCGCGGGCGGCGTACCTCGTCTGAACGGACTCCGGGCCGGTCGTGGCGATCCCGGCTGCGGCCATCTTCATCTCCCCTGCCGGTCCGATGACGAGCAACCCGCACGACGGGCCGAACCGTTCACGGAGGAGGGTGAGGGAATCCTGAACCGAGCGGCCTGCTATCGGGTCATCGTCGATCCACTCCACTCTATCCTTATTAAGGTAGAGGATGCGGTCGGTGGGCTCATCCGGGGCGTCCTCGAGGATGAGGGCCCTTACCCCGATCCGGGCTAGTTTCTGCCCGGCCTCTCCCCCGACATTCGACTCCTTGATCCCGCCGGTTAACGGGCTCTTCCCGCCGATCGACAGACGCCCCGATGCAGGGACCGGGGTCCCGCCGAGGAGGCCGGGGGCGAAGATGAGCTTATTTCCGCGCCCCAATGGGTGGCAGATCGGGGAGACCTCATCCACCATGATATCGGCGATCAGGCCCCTCCCGCCCAACCGCGCCATCCTCTCTGGGACCGGGGTCGTGGCGATCTCCCCTGTGCGCGTATTCACCCTGATTATCCGTTCCATCGTCCTCCCTCCTCGGAGAGCTTCATGGCGGCCAGCCATCCCTCGTTGATCGCTTCGTATATCCCGCGCGGCTTCCGCGCGTCCCCGATGACATATACAGGGAGTCCCCTCCCTTGCAGCCCTTGTTCGAGCCTGTGGTCCGCCTCGGCACCGACGGCGGTGACGACGAGCTCCGCCGGGAGGGTCTCGAGCCGCCCGGCGGCCTCGAACTCGACCGCAGAGGTCGTTATCTCGCGTACCCGGACCCCTGTGTAGATCTCGACCCTTCTCTCTTTTAGGCGGGTGAGGAGGTCGCCCCTCGTGATCGGTTCGCAGTCTCCGGCCGCTTTTGCGAGGGCCTCGAGGATGGTCACCCGCCGCGCTCCTGAGGAGGCACAGTGGAGGGCCGTCTCGCACCCGACCAATCCTGCCCCGATCACGACGACCGGCCTTTCTGCCACGTCGATCCGATCCCTGAGGAGGGCGTCGGCGGTGACGACGTGGGGCAGTTCCGCGCCGGGGACGTCGAGTCGGGCCGGGGTCGCTCCCGTCGCCAGGATCACGGCGTCCGGCCGGAGGGCTGCGATCCCGGCGACGGTCGCCCTCGTCCCTGTCCGCAGATCGACCGAAGGGGGAAGCCCAGCGATGAGGTCGTCGATCACCCAGTCTATCTTCTCCTTGTGCGGCGGAGCCGCTGCGAGGCGGAGCCGGCCGCCGAGGCGATCCTCCTTCTCCAGGAGCGTGACCCGGTGTCCAAGCGATGCTCCCGTAGCCGCCGCCTGCAGCCCTCCCGGTCCTCCGCCTACGATCACGATCTTC
>QMQL01000153.1 GCA_003650505.1 Candidatus Acetothermia bacterium
CCCTGTTCATGGGCCCGCCCGATCGCGACATCGACTGGACCGAAGAGGGGATCCGTGGATCCTTCCGGTTTTTGAACCGGCTCTGGGGGCTCATGATCGGTAACATCGACCGGATCGCCCCCCTCGGGGAGAAGGCCGATTCACAAGCGCTCGATGAGCACGGCCTCCGCCTCTGGCGGCGCTATCACGCCACCGTGAAGAAGGTCACCGAGGACATCGAGGTCCGGTTCAGCTTCAACACGGCCGTGGCAGCGATCATGGAGTTCACCAACGACCTTTCCCGCTACCTCGAGGGAGAAATCGACCCGGCTCTCCTCCGCGAGACGTTCGAGGGTCTCGTCCTCATCCTATCGCCGATGGCGCCGTTCCTCTGCGAGGAGCTCTGGCGGAGGCTCGGGCACGATGATGCGGTCCTGAAAGAGCCTTGGCCCTCCTACCAAGAGGACGCCCTGCAAGCGGACACGATCGAGATCCCGGTTCAGATAAACGGGAAGCTCCGCGCTCGGATCGTTGTTCCCCTCGATGTCTCATCCGATCGTGAAGCTTTGGGGGAGGCCGCCCTCGCCGACCCCGAGGTCGCCCGGAGGCTCGAGGGGAAGATCCTCGTCAAGAAGATCGCCGTCCCGGGTAAGATGGTTAGCATCGTCGTTAAGTGATCTTCTTCCTTGACCGGGCGGGGGTGTTCTTCGACAATACGAGCGAATCGGGGCCTTAGCTCAGCTGGGAGAGCGCTTGCATGGCATGCAAGAGGTCAGGGGTTCGAATCCCCTAGGCTCCAAACAGCGAGGAAATGACTCTCCCATGGTGTTTTCGACAACTCCCGCCCTAAAGAGGCCCTACTCCACCGACTTCGGTCTCGCGAGACACCACAGCGTCAGGTAACGTCTTCCTCTCGGCTACGCCAACGGCCAGTGAGACGCTCGAGAATGGACGAGACGGTAAGCATAGCGCTCTTCTGAGCAAGCCGGGATAGTATCTCTTCCCCTCGGGCGCGGTTCGTCTCGGCTATCGCGTGGAGCTCCCAGGAAGCCACTCTCCTACTTGTCATTGGCATAGGCCCTGGCGGGTCTAACTCCACCTTCGCCCCGACATCCTCGCCGTCGGCAAGTCTGCGGCAGAAGTCCGCCAGTCGCTCCAGCTTCTCGTAGAAGAGCAGAACATCCGACACAACCCCACTGGGTAAGAATAGAGCGGGAGCAAAGCGCGATAGCGCGTGAAGTAGAAATCTACTCGATGCTGTGGAGCAGCATAATCAAGGAGTCCTTGCTGATTCCTGAACGAGTTCTCTTCGACCTGGCGCAGAAGCGCTTCAAGGAGCCTCACGTTCAGCTTTACTTCATCGATGAGCGATGCAATCTCCCGATTCCGCTTTCGGAAGAACATCCAGAGAGAAAGAATAACGCTTGGGATTCCCAAGCCAAAAAGGACTGAACCCCACAGTGGAAGCATCTTGAGACATCATATCATCCCTGCTGCCGCATGTCTCGCCAGGCGCCAATGCACGGCCCTTCGTGACTAGGTCATCCATCACCACGAGACGTCTAGTGAACGCGTCCTACATTCAGTCGCCCGGACTTCAAACTGTCCGGAAAGCCCTTAGAAATTCAGGCTCGTGCTCGCTTAGGCTCTCGTTCCGTATGACCGGTTCGCTTCTCGTATAATCCCCTCAAGGAGGGAGCATGACCAACCTGATGACCCCGAGGCAGCAGGAGAGCCTGGCATTTCTGCAAGAGCACTTCCGCCTTGCCGACACAGCTGATGATCCGTTAGCAGGGATTCCGCTTGCCAAACTGTCTACAATCCTGGGCGATTACAGAGAACTGTCTTTAAGGCCTCACGATGGGCAGCTACTTCCTGGAGCGGAAGACACGCAACAAGTAGCACTTATGTCCTCAGGCTTCCAATTGCATCTCCCTGATCCAACCCTAATCCGACGTTCGTCGTTGTACTTCGACAAGTTCTATGTCGATGATCCGCTCGTTCGCCTCTCCCGAAGCCTGCGTGACGGAGAAGTGGCAATCGGGAAGCTACTCGGGGTACCCGTCACCTCCGATCTCCGTCAGCGCGCGTCAACTGCCCTCGAGTATATCCGTGAGCTTCTACCAGCGGTTCAGGAAGGCTACGTTGAGTTCCTGCCAACGTGTCCAGTCCCGTAATGGTGTTGACACATCAGACCTCCTCGTGACGTTGTTCACGGACGGCCCCCCAGAAGATCTCGGAGGGAGTTCGTCCTTTGGTGCGGTAGCCTTGGTGGGGACGATCGAAGTTGTAGAAGTGCAGGAACGAGTCCAGCGAAGCTTGAAGCTGGAAGCGCCTGCGGAAGTAGCGTCTCCGGAACGCGATTCGCCAGTGTTCGTGGAGGATTGTTCCCTGCAGCCGTTCGACGAACCCGTTGGTCCATGCGTGTCGTGGTTTCGTCCGCGTGTGCCGGATGTTGAGTTCTCGGCACATCTCATCGAATGCACCTTTGAACTCGCTTCCTCCGTCAGTCAGCACGCGCCACAGCTTCCAACCCGCCTTCTCGAGCTCTGGAGCAACCACATCACGCAGGAACGTTGCCGCCTCGGTGGCATTGTTGGCTGGCACCACCTTCGCCATCCCGTACGAACTGGCCGCATCACACGCGGTCAATTGCCACATCTTCCCCACGCCCTTGAGGTTCCCGATGTAGAACGTATCGATGCATACGAGTTCACCCGGCTTTTCGGCTTGGACATGACGGACCTTGCGTCGCGCGAGATTCCTTCGTGTGCGCTCCGTCAGAAGCCCGGCCGACTTCGCACTGTGTACCTCAAGAACGAGCAGGCGTTCGGTACGTGTCCCCAATCCCAATCGATGCAGCGTTCGCCAAACCGTCGTGGGTGAGACCACCACGCCCTCCATTCGCAGCTGATCGCTTAGGCGCTGTGGTCCCCACGTTGGACACGCCAACGCCATCGCCACGATCCGTCGCTCCTTGATCGCCCCCAACTGCACCGGACGACCCGGATGCGTGGCCGTGCGCTTGGGATGCAGACCATCGATTCCGTACAGCGTGAAGCGCTTCTTCCATCGGTAGAACAGCGTTCGAGAGATCCCGGCTTCACGACAGGCAGCACTGACATTGCCCAGTTCTTCAGCTCGCTGGAGGACATGGAGACGAAAAGCGTGTACCTTGTCTTCGAGAGTCATCGGACAACCTCCCAGGTTTCTTGCTTGATCCCTGAGAATGTTGCCTCGGTGGCTCTCTCTTTTCTCCCTACCTTCGCTGTCCACCTGCAAACACTACTGCGGAATACGACACTCTAGGGTTCACGGTTGAATCATCCCCCAACGTTGTACGGTGAGCCTCTCGACGCCGCTAAACAG
>QMQL01000154.1 GCA_003650505.1 Candidatus Acetothermia bacterium
ACCCGCCGGCCGCGGGTCGGGATCCTCGCGACAGGGGACGAGCTCGTCGGGATCGACGAACCCCTCGGTCCTGGGAAGATCAGGGACGCCAACTCCTACTCCAACGCCGGTCAGGTCCGCAAGTACGGGGGGATCCCGGTGAACCTCGGGATCGCCCGCGACCGCGAGGATGAGATCACGGAAAGGCTCCGGGCCGGGATCTCGCAAGGGGGCGATCTGATCATCGTCTCCGGCGGGGTATCGGTCGGAGACTTCGACGTGGTGAAGAAGGTCCTCGCCGCCGAGGGGAGGATCGAGTTCTGGCGGGTGCGGATGAAGCCGGGGAAGCCGCTCGCCTTCGGATATCTAAAGTTCGAGGGCAGGGAGGTCCCAATGATCGGGACGCCGGGGAATCCGGTGTCAACGATGGTCTCGTTCGAGATGTTCACCCGGCCCGCGATCGGGAAGCTCCTCGGGGCACGCGACCTCGAGGCGCCCATGGTCATCGCGACCTTCGCCGATTCCGTCCCGAGCAAGGACGACCGTCGCCACTACCTCCGGGTCCGGTTGGAAGAGCGGGACGGCGAACCGATCGCCCACCTCACCGGTGACCAGGGCTCGGGGATCTTAAGATCGATGGTCGAAGCGGACGGACTGGCGGTCATCCCGGAGGACTGGGATCATGTCGCTCCAGGTTCCCAGGTGCGCGTGATCCTCCTTGGGAGGGGGTTATGAAGATCAAGGTTGGGATCCTTACGGTGAGCGACCGCTCGTTCCGCGGGGAGCGGGAGGATGAGAGCGGACCGACGATCCGCCGGCTGATCCTCGAGAACCTCGACGCGGTGATCGCAGCGGAGGGGATCGTCCCCGACGAGATCGACGCGATCGCGTCCGAGCTCATCGAATGGTGCGACGAGAAGGGGCTCGACCTGATCCTGACCACCGGCGGGACCGGGTTCTCCCCCCGCGACCTCACCCCGGAGGCGACGATGAAGGTGATCGAGAGGGAGACACCCGGCTTCAACGAAGCGATGCGGATCGATGGGTTCAAGAAGACCCCGCACGCCCTCCTCTCCCGCGGGATCTCCGGGATCAGGGGTAAGGCTTTGATCATCAACTTACCCGGAAGCCCGAAGGCGGTCAGCGAGGGGCTCCTTTTGGTCCTCCCCGCCATTCCCCACGCGATCGAGATCCTCACCGGCAGATCCCGCGAGGAGGATCACACGTTCCGAGCGGGATGAGGCTCAGCCAGCCGGCGGGCACTTCACCCGCTCCGGCTTGCCCGGTAAGATGAAAAAGAAGGGGTGATAGGAATGCTCAAATTGTACGCTGGAATCGTCCTTCTCGGAATCCTCGGCTGCGCGGTCTCGGCCGCTCCCTACCTCGTAATCTACCCGCAGGGCCTGGCGCTTGTGGAGGAGACGCGTACGTTCGACATCGCCTCTCAAGGGGCGATCACGATCGATCGGCTCCCGGACGGGTTCATTCTTAACAGCCTGACGATCGGCGGGCTTACGGTCCTCTCCGTGACGCCAAGCTTTCCGTCCCCGACCGGATTGAACGGCTGGGACGGGATGAATGTTGAGGTGATCTCCTCGGCCGGGACGTTCCACGGCCGCGTGATCAGGTTCGAGGGGGATGGGCTGTTCCTCGCAACCGGGAATGGGACCGTCTTCATCCGCGACTTCTCGGCGATCCGCGCCCCCTACCCTTACCTGAAGTCGGCCGAGGTCCGCTACCTGAGCGAGGCGACCGGATCGGAGGACGTCCTCCTCCGCTACCTCACGCGCGGGATATCCTGGGAGGCGAGCTACCGCGCCGAGTTGGGCGATGGCTCTTTGGACCTGACAGGGACGGCCATCCTGACGAACGACACCGGCATTTCCTTCCTCGGAGCGGAGATAGGGCTGATCGCCGGCGAGATCAACGCTCCGAAGGCAGCCGACTTCGAGGTGAGGGCGCTGGCCGCCGCGGCGCCGGAGGCGGCCGTCTCCCAGGCGTCTGAGTACCACCGCTACTCCCTCCCCCGGCCGGTCGATCTCGCGCCGGGGACGACGCTGATCCCGCTCCTCTCCGCCACCCTCCCCTACGAGCGCATCTACCGTTTCCGTGGCAGGGCGGTGGAAACGGTGATCCGATTTGAGAATACGTCGGCTCCCCTTCCGGCAGGGGAGGTATCGGTCTACGAGGAGGAAGGCCGCCTTCTCATCGGTTCTTCCTCGATCGGCCACACCCCGATCGGGGAGGAGGTCGAGCTTACGGTCGGAGCGGCGTTCGACCTGACCGGGGAGAGGGTTCAGATATCTCATCTCCGTCTAGGGGAGGAGCTGAACCGCGACTCCTACCGGATCACGATCCGCTCGGCGAAGGACGAGCTGGTGGAAGTGGAGGTCCTGGAATCCCTGTACGGAACCTGGACGATCACCGAGAGCTCTCTCCCCTACGAGGCCGTCGACTCGCGTACGGTGAGGTTCGACCTTCCCGTCCCGGCAGGGGGCGAGGCCGAGGTCACCTACACGGTCGAATGGAGCTATCAGTGACCGGGTCGAGGTAGGGCGATGCGCGCGATGGTGTTCGAGGAGCTGGGGAGACCGCTCCGGTTGAAGGACGTCCCTGTCCCCCGGCCCGGTCCGGGGCAGATCCTCCTCGAGGTCGCCGCGTGCGGGATCTGCCGGACCGATCTGCACATCTTCGACGGCGATCTAGAAAACCCGAAGCTCCCGCTGATCCCGGGGCATGAGATCGTCGGCCGGGTGGTTGAGCTCGGCGCCGGGGTGAGCCGGTACGAGATCGGCGATCGGGTCGGGGTCCCCTGGCTCGGGTACACCTGCGAAACCTGTCGCTATTGCAGGAGCGGTCGGGAGAACCTATGTGAGAACGCCCGGTTCACCGGATACACGATCGATGGGGGATACGCAGAATATGCCCTCGCCGACGTCCGCTACGCGTTTCCGATCCCGGAGGGATACTCAGACGCAGGAGCCGCCCCGCTCCTCTGCGCCGGGCTGATCGGCTACCGGGCCTACCGGATGGCCGGGGATGCGGAGAAGATCGGGATGTACGGATTCGGGGCGGCGGCGCACATCATCGCCCAGGTAGCGCTCCACCAGGGGAAAAAGGTGTATGCCTTCACTCGCCCCGGGGATCGGGAGAAGCAGACCTTCGCCCTCAGCCTGGGGGCCGCCTGGGCCGGGGATTCGACCGCCCTTCCCCCGGAGCGGCTCGACGCGGCGATCATCTTCGCCCCGGTCGGGGAGCTCGTCCCGGCCGCCCTCCGCGCGATCGACAAGGGGGGGATCGTCGTCTGCGCCGGGATCCACATGTCCGACATCCCCGCGTTCCCCTACGACATCT
>QMQL01000155.1 GCA_003650505.1 Candidatus Acetothermia bacterium
GTCTTGAACGGCGTCGCAAGGAGCCGAGACGGCGGAATGACGTGGACGGTGGAGAGCGAAGGCATGATACTGACGCGGATCAGCTTGCTCGCCGCGTCTCCCACCGATCCGGAGGTGATCTACGCCGCATCGGCCGGAGGGGAGGGGACGTTCCGCTCCACCGACCGTGGCGATCACTGGACATGGCTGAACGGAGGGGGATTACCGCATCCTTGGGCCGACGAACTGACGATCGATCCGACAAATCCGGACGTAGTCTACGAAACCGTGGACGTCGCCGACGTCTACCGCTCCGAGGACGCCGGCGACAGTTGGGAGCTGGCCTGGCCTGATTTCCGGTTCAGTTCGATCTACGCCCTCGCCGCCGCTCCTTCCGACCCCGACGTCCTCTACGCGTGCAAGAATGGATTCGGGATCTACAAAAGCGAGGATGGTGGCCATCGCTGGCGATTTCTTCACCAGTCAGGGATCGACTATACGTACACGATCGCCGTCCATCCCAAGGATCCGGACATCGTCTTCTCAGGGTACAACCCCAAGCCGTTCCAGGACTTCGCGATGATCCGCCGGAGCCTCGACGGCGGAGACACGTGGGAGACGGTTCTGAAGGTTGAAGGCTCAGACGGAATCACGACGATCGCATTCGATCCATCGAACCCGAGCGTCCTCTATGCCGGAAGCATCGGCGAGAACGGTGGGCGCGTCTACGTCAGCCGAGACGGTGGAGATACGTGGAACGTCCTCAACGAACGCTACACGATGTGCACCGTCTGGGGCCAGCCGCAGCTCATGATCGATCCGACCGATCCCTCCGTCGCCTACGCCGGAACATGGCTCGCCGGCACGTGGAAGACGATGGACGGAGGGAGGAGCTGGACCCTCCTTCGCGGGGCACCGGTCTCGGCGACATCCCTGTCGATCGACCCCCTTCAACCAAACGTCGTCTACTTGAGCGATCGCTCGTCCCCTACCGTGTGGAGGTCGGGGGACGGCGGGGACACCTGGACCCAGGTCGCCGACTTCCGAAACGATGGGGCATTGCTCGTGATGCGCGTGCTCGTCCACGACGGGGTCGTCTTCGCCTCCACCTTCCACCCCGGGTTACAAGGGGGGAGGCTCTACCGGTCGAGCGATGATGGAGCGACCTGGAAAGACGTCACAGGGATGCTCCCCAAAGGAATCCTCGATATTGCAGTCGACCCGCGAAATCCCCAGTTGGTCTACGTAACGACCAACATCAACAGCGCCTACAAGTCGGCCGACGGCGGAGAGACCTGGTTTCACATGGACGGGTTCCCGGACGTCGGCGCCTACGACATCGAGATCGACCCGCGCGATTCGAACACCCTGTACGCCTCCGCCCGGGGCGGGTCGCTCCCCGCCTGGTTCACTTCGATATCCGGCGATCATCCGAACGGTGTTCAGTTCTCCGAGACCGCGGGGGTGTACAAGTCGAGCGATGGGGGAGAAACGTGGACACAGGTGCTGGAGACATGGCCGAGCTGTCGCGTCATCCGGGTCCATCCCGAGAATCCGAACCTGCTCCTCGCCGCCGACCTCGTCGATGGACTACAGGTGAGCATCGATGGGGGAAGGACGTGGACGGCGAGAAACGAGGGGTTGGAGAACATCGTCCCCACATCCTGCGCCGTCGGTGGAACGACCGTCTACGTCGGAACGCAGGGCTGCGGCGTCTTCTCCGGGGAGATTGATCTCGAAACGGGGAAGATCGCGTGGGAACCCGATCGCTGCAACAAGCCGGTCCCAGCGGTTCACAGTATGGAGATCCAGGTGGATCCCACAGACTCCGACATCCTGTTCGTGTCTGCCAACCCGGGTGGGCTGATGCGCTCGACAGACGGAGGAGGAACGTGGCGGGACCGGAACGGGATCACCCCGAGCGTCGTCGTCGATGATCCGAAAAGGCAAGGGTATTACACTTTCGCGATCGACCCCAACGATCCTGATCGGATGTGGGTGGGAACGTGGGGAAAGGGGATCTACAAGTCGTTCGATGCGATGCTCCTCAATATCCCGGCGTTCGGGGAACGGATGACGCTGCTCGGGAAGGAGATCTACCGGATCGTGATCGCCCCTGATGATCCCGACCGCGTCTACGTCGCCACCGAGCAGGGGGTCTTCCGCACATCCGATGGAGGAACGACTTGGGAAGCGATGAACGACGGACTGGGAACGACGCAGGTGCGGAGCCTCCTTCTGACCGCCGACGGGCGACTTATCGCCGGGACGCTCGGATACGGGCTGTATGAGTACGACCGCTGGTGGGACGAGTGGGACCAGCTTCCGCAGCTGCGGGAGTTCGGGACGTTCTGGCCGATCTGGAACGGCCGCCCGTTGTACCAGTACTCCACGCTCCTCATCGATCCAAGCGATCCGAAGACGATGTACTTCGGGACCTTCCCCGCCGGGATCTACAAGACGACCGACGGGGGGGAGCATTGGCGCGAGTCAAACGTCGGCTGGACGAACGATGGGGTCTTCTGCCTCGCGTTTCATCCCGAGGATACGAACGTCGTCTACGCCGGGACATACAACGGGATCAACCGTTCGCTCGACGCCGGGGGGCATTGGGAGATGTGGGACGAGGGCTGGCCGCCGGAGCAATGGGTATTCGCCATAGCGTTCGATCCGATCACTCCATCGATCATGTACGCCTGCTCCAAGAACGGGGAGAACATGGGGGACGGCAGACCGGGGTTCCACGGGACGGTGATGAAATCGATCGACGGAGGCGCACATTGGTTCCCGATCACCGATGGCCTCAACGTCGATCAGGAATTCCTCAAGATCCTCGTCGACCCGGTCAATCGGAACATCCTCTACCTCGCCACGCAAGGAGACGGCGTGATGATCTCCCGCGACTTCGGTGAGCACTGGGAGCCGTGGAACGACGGCCTTGGAAACCTCAACGCCGGGACGAACGGAAACAACGTCGCCAACGTCCTGGCCCTCTCCGCCGACGGGAACACGATCTACTTCGCCACCCTCGGTTCCGGGGTCTGGCGCCGGACGATCGACCGTTAACCGTGCAAAGGAGGAAGGGATGAGCAAGCATACGCGCTTGACCACGAAGATGGCGCTCGCGCTCCTTTTCCTATCGCTTGTCACCCTGACATCGTGCGGGTTCGTGTTCCCCCCGCCGAAAGCGAGTCCTTCTCCTCCCGAGATTCACATCCCATCCCCGCCCGATGTCTCCCCAACGACGGTAGTGACCATCCCCGAGGACAGGCCCCTCCTCCTTTCCGAGGACCTCCTCGATACGAAGGTCGTGGGAGGGATCGTCCTCATCCGCAAAGAC
>QMQL01000156.1 GCA_003650505.1 Candidatus Acetothermia bacterium
AAACGAGTACTGGGAAAACATACGGGATGGGATATACGTCGATGTCGTATCCGGCGAGCCGCTGTTCGGCTCGACCGACAGGTTCGACTCCGGGACCGGCTGGCCGAGCTTCACTAGGCCGCTCGAGCCGGCGAACATCGTGGAGCGGGAGGATACGGGCCTCGGCGCCGTCCGGATCGAGGTACGGAGCCGCCGCGGCGACTGTCACCTCGGGCACGTCCTCGAGGACGGCCCCCCACCAACCGGTCTCCGCTACTGCATGAACTCCGCCGCCCTCAGGTTCGTCCCGGCCGAGGATCTCGAGCAAGAGGGCTACGGGGAGTTCGTCCACCTGTTTCACGCGGGCTAGCCCGTCAGCGCTCGCTCGATTGAAGGGATGGCGTTCTTGCGTGCAATGATTGGAAGCCGGGGTTGGAGAGCCCGAGGAAGACCGCAGGGTCTACCATTGGATTCTGAACGGAGACAGGGACGCCCCGACCCCGCAAAATCGCCCACCCTTTCACTTCTTGGTTGCAAAGCGCGCTAGTGCTACGATGAAGCCAAGTTTCAGACCGCCGAAAAGGAGGGGGATATGATTGAGCGAGTGCATCAGCACATCATCGCGGAGCTTCAACAGGGAGCACGTACCGATACCCTTTTCATCCTCACCGCCGTTCTGCTCAACCTGTTGGTCCTTGCGATCAATTCTTCGCTCGCTGCTGAGTCACGCGAGATCACCAACCGGATTGTTGTGATGTTCATCTTCGTTGCCCTCACACTAGTGGTCAATCTCGTTGCGATAGTCGGATTGTTGAAAGGGAAGCAAACCCGGTCCAAGCTCTTAAACGGCCTGCTGAGGATGTACGAAGACCAAGGGGTGGAAGGGTACTACGATCCCTCTCTCACGATTAACTACAACACAAGATACAATCTGTTCATCATTGCAGTCGTTTTTACGGGGCTCATATCGATAGCGGTCCCGTTTGTGATCAGGTAGCGCACCTCGGTCTTTGTGGCTATCCGTTGGGGGTTAAAACGCTGTAGACAACCGGTGACAACGGCTCTTCAACCACGAGGAATAAGCCCCTCTCTTGCCCTAGCTGAGGGTAAGCCCCTCGAGGCGGCAAAGGGGCGGTTGAGGAAGACCGGCGTTGAAAGCGAGCGAGCCGGCATGTCATAGTTGAGCGCTTCAGGGGAGGTTGAAGTGGAGGGTATCGCAAGACTGATCACCGCGGGGGCGTGGGGGCTGGTGGCGTTGACGTTGGCTATCGGTATCCCCTTTGCCTGGCGAAGGATCCTGGCCTATATCGAGGCGAAGACACAGCTTTCTCTGGCTGAGGCGGTACGCCGCATGCTCGACGAGTAGACAGAGGCGCTGAACCTCCGGTGGATCAAGCGCTAGCGGAAGGGCCGTGGGGGTTCCCCCGGACCTCCACTTCGCCGGGGTTGAGGGCGGTCCTGGGCGGGTCTGGAGGGAGCGGCGGCCGGTGGTATCGTCCGCTTCCCCCCGGCAGGGCTGAACCTTACAGATCACGGAGTGAGGCTCCAGATTTGAAAGGTTAACACCGGCGGTTTGACGTCGGCGAATCTCCGGAGAGCTTCCGGTACAATTGGGGAGCGATGTCCGATCGGCTGCGTATCTCGGCCAAGAACCTGGGGGAGTTCGCCCTCCCCGATCTCTGCCCCCGCTGCGCGTGGATAAAGCTCCGCTATCGGCTCCCCTACCAGATCTTCCCCGGGATCTTCAGCTCGATCGACTCCTACACCAAGAAGGTCGTGCACGGCTGGATCGACCGGCACGGCACCCTCCCTGCGTGGCTGGCCGAGCTCGGCCCGATCGATGGCTACATCGATCCGCCGCATCATTCCCAGTTCCAGCTCGAGATCCCGGAGTACGGGATCCTCCTCACCGGGGCGCCGGACGGGATCCTCCGGCTCTCCGACGGGGCGGTCGCGATCATCGACTACAAGACGGCGCGGTACACCGAGGGTCAGGATAGGCTCCTTCCGATGTACGAGGTGCAGCTGAACTCCTACGCCCTGATGGCCGAACGGCTCGATTACGGGAGGGTGACGAAGCTCGCCCTCGTCTACGCCGAGCCGGTGACCGATCGAGCAGTGGCGGAGGGGGCCGTCTCGGCCGAGGGGTTCGCCATGGGGTTTTCCGTATCGATCCACCCGGTCGGGATCGATCCCGGGATCCTCGACCCCCTCTTTCAGAGGGCGCGGGAGCTCTACGACCTCCCCCATCCCCCGTCAGGGAGGGAAGGCTGCGAGGACTGCCGGAGGCTCGATTCCCTGATCGCCGGGTTCGGGGACGGATAGACCCCTTCCGGCCGCCTGGTCTTCCGAGCGCCAAAGGACCGATTTCCTTCCCCTCCCCGGCCGGATTTCGGATGATGGGGCGAGTGATGGGTTTTTGAAGTCCCAAGCGGATTTGGCTATAATTGGACCGGGTGGTGACATGGAAAGCCGAGCGCGGGAAGCGCAAGCCTACGAAGCCGATCAGATCAAGGTTCTGGAGGATCTAGAGCCGGTACGCCTCCGCCCCGGGATGTACATCGGGAGTACCGGCCAGGCCGGCCTGATGCACCTGATCGAGGAGGTCGTCGACAACTCGATCGACGAGGCCCTCGCCGGGTTCTGCACCGAGATCAAGGTGACCGTCCACGAGGACAACCGGGTGACGGTCACCGACAACGGCCGCGGGATGCCGGTCGGGATCCATCCCGAGTCGGGCGTCCCGGCGGTCGAGCTCGTGATGACGACCCTCCACGCCGGCGGGAAGTTCGACAACAAGAGCTACCACGTCAGCGGGGGGCTGCACGGTGTCGGGGTATCGGTCGTCAACGCCCTCTCCGAGCACCTGGTCGTCGAGGTCCACCGGGGCGGGAAGGTCTACCGCCAGGAGTTCTCCCGCGGGGAGAAGCTGACCGAGCTTGAGGTCGTCGGCGAGACCGACCGGACCGGGACAACGATCACGTTCCTCCCCGACTCCCAGATCTTCAAGGAGATCCATTACAACTTCTCCAAGCTCTCCCACCGGCTCCGCGAGCTCTCCTACCTGAACGGCGGGCTCCTGATCATCCTTGAGAACGAGGCGGCCGGGATCACGCGCCGGTTCCAGAACAAAGGGGGGATCACCTCGTTCGTCGAGGAGCTCGCTTCCAAGAAGGGGCCGCTCCATCCGAAGCCGATCTACGTCCACGGGGATGAGAGCGGGATCGAGGTCGAGATCGCGATGCAGTGGACCGGCGCCTACGACGAGGCGATCCACGCGTTCGCCAACAACATAAACAC
>QMQL01000157.1 GCA_003650505.1 Candidatus Acetothermia bacterium
GCCCGGGTCATCGTCGCCGAGCTCGATCCGGTGAAGTCGGTCGAAGCGCTGATGGAAGGATACGATGTGGCATCCCTCGAGGAGGGGATCTCCCGGACGGAGATCGTCCTCACCGCGACCGGAAGACCGGGCGTCGTGGAGAAGGAGGCCCTAGAACGCGTGAGAGACGGGGCGATCCTCGCCAACGCCGGCCACTTCGGCTACGAGATCGACAAGACCGCACTCGAGGCGATCTCGGTCGAGAACGAGGAGGTCCGGCCCGGGGTCCGCTCCTACCGGCTCGCCGACAGTCGGACACTCTACCTCCTCGGCGAGGGGGAGCTCGTCAACCTGAGCGTCGCCGACGGGCATCCGGCCGAAATCATGGACATCTCGTTCGCCTTGCAGGCCCTCAGCCTCGAGCACCTAGCAAAGAGCGGAAAGGACCTCCCCCCGCGGGTGCACAGGGTCCCCGAGGAGATCGAGCGATCGATCGCCCGGATGGTCCTCTCCGAACTCCATCAAGAACGATAAGAACCGGATTGACTAGCCGGCTGCAACGGCATATCATGTGATGAGGATCACATCGGGAGCGGCCTATGCGAGTCAGGTCGGTAGGCGGCTTCCGGAGGCTTCTGCTCCAACAGGAGGTGCAGTATGCGTAAGTTGTTGGTGTTGTCGCTGGTCGCCGTCATGGCTTTCAGCGCGATCGGGCTCGCTCAGGAACTGGGAACGCGTGAACATCCAATCCGGTGGCTCTTCGTACCATCACAAGAGCCGACGTACCTGGAGAACATCGCAAAGCAGATCGCGGAGGACATCTCGGAGATGACCGGCCTGTACTTCGATGTGCGCGTAATGCAAGACTACCAAGCATTCATCGAGGAGTTCGTTGCAGCAGAAGGCGACGTGATGGGCGCACCGACCACACAGCAGTACATCACCATCGCTGACCGAACGGACTTCCAGGTTACCCCGAGATTGGGTTCGATCCGCTACGGTTTCCCTTACTACTATACCGGGATCTACACGCTCCGTGAGTACGGCTTCACGTCACTGTACGATCTTCAGGGGAAGGTTTGGGCGTACCCGCACGAAGGGTCCACATCCGGCTACAAGCTCCCGAGCGGGTACTTCGAGGATTTGGGGATCACCTTCAGCGGCGTCCTCCCGAGCGGCGACAGCAGCCACCAACGTGCGCTGCTCAACGTCCTCGACAAGCAGGCCGACTTCTGCACCGGCTTCTGGAACCCCGCCCGGCCGCCGGCCTACATCCTCGACGCTATGAAGGCGCAGCCGGACTACGTGAACTACTGGTTCGACGGCTGGGATCCGGAACTGTGGATCTGGGATTACTGGAACCAGGACCTCTATCCGGAACAGATTCGGGGCTCCGTTGAGGATCTCCGCGAGTCGGTCGGCGACATGTATGCCGAAGGTGCACACACCTACGGCGACAAGTGGGAGCTCGTCAAGAAGGTTCAGGTGCTCGGCCTTGTCGGCCCGATCCCGAATGACTGCTTCGCATTCAGCGCCGGATTCCCGAAGGATCTCCAGGACATCATCGTTGATGCCATTAAGGCGCACATCGGATCATCGGATAACAAGGGCCCCGGCTGGGAACTCTGGGCGGATACCCGGTTCTACAAGTGGACCGATGTTCAGGATATTGACGATTCGATCTACGACAACTACCGACGGGCCACGGGACAACGCGTGAACCCGAACAACTAACCCGATCCACAACCATACGCCGCAGGGAGAGACCCTCCCTGCGGCGTTCTTCGGAGGATACGAATGGAGCAGTCCGCATACCTCGTGATCGACGACCTGACCAAGGTGTACGAACGTGGCCAGGTCGTTGCGCTAAAGGACGTATCCTTCTCCGTGACGAAGGGCGAGTTCCTTGTCATCATCGGGCTGTCCGGCTCAGGGAAATCGACCCTTCTTCGCTGCATAAATCGCCTGATCGAGCCGACTGCTGGAACGATCCGCCTTGACGGCGTTGAGTTGACGAAGCTCTCCGCATCTCGAATGCGGGAGGTGCGCCGCGGAATTGGAATGATCTTTCAGCATTTCAACCTCGTTAGTCGCTCCACCGTACTGACGAACGTCCTCACAGGGCGCCTCGGGTATACGTCGACGTGGCGGTCGATGGCCGGTTGGTTCTCGAAGGAGGACTACCATCTGGCGATGCAAAACCTCGAACGCGTCGGCCTCAAGGAGAAAGCCTACGTCAGAGCCGATGAGCTTTCCGGTGGACAGCAACAGCGGGTGGGAATCGCACGCGCCCTGATGCAGCAACCGAATCTCCTCCTTGTGGACGAACCCGTCTCTGCCCTCGACCCCGCGACCTCGTCTTCGATCATGCAGTACTTCGAGGAGATCAACCGGCAAGATGGCGTCACAGTGCTGACAAGCCTCCACTTCCTCTCCCTGGCACGACGTTACGGAAGCCGGATCCTCGCGCTCAAAGACGGGGAGATCGTGTTCGAGGGGCGGCCGAACGAGATCGACAACGTACGGTTCAAGGAGATCTACGGCGAAGAATCAGAGGAAGTTGAGGTCCGCTAGGGGCCCCACCTATGAACAGACAATCGGACAGCCAGAACCTACTCGCTGGGCTCTTCCATCACAACGTACGCGGGCTTCTCAAACGGCGCGTGCTTTCATTTCTTCTTGATTGGGGCATCTGGGGATACATAGCGTTTGCAGTGATGTTCTTCCTTAATCATTACTGGTACACCTGGATCCCTGAACACTGGTACGACACACTGACGTTACCTCCATGGGGTTGGCTGATTACGATCTTGGGAACCCTTGAGCTCGCGGTCATCTGCCGGAATGCTGGCAGAAGCCTTGGTATGAGAGCGTTCGGGCTTGACCTCTACTCTCCCTCTGGGGAGAGGATCGCCGTTGCTCGCCGGCTGTTGCGGATCGCACTCTGGCAAATCTCCGTACCTGTTGCGTTCATCGGGTTCTGGTTCAGTCCGACGAGACCGCTGCACGACCGCGCATCCGGGACCGTACTCCTGCCAGCAAAGGAGGCGAGGAGCCAAGAAGGTGGAAGCGCGCTGAAGGTGGTCGGACCGAGTAAGCCCGAGAAGAGGCCTCTGACCACACAGTGGGGAGTGATGAGCGTATTCCTCCTCGTCCTCACCTTTTGGCTCGGTTGGTTGATCATAGAAGCGAATCTCTCCGTCCTGACGCGAAGAGCGAGCAAAGTGGGGGACCTCCTCCGGAAGCTGACCCATCCTGATTTCCGGTACTTCCTCAC
>QMQL01000158.1 GCA_003650505.1 Candidatus Acetothermia bacterium
CCTGCTATTATCTTCGGCCGGTTCCGGAATCGGTATAGGGTCGAGACGGACGGGTCGGCGCGGAGGATCACGGATCCGCCGGATCCGCCGGATCCGCCATCAGGGCCGCCACGTGGGTTGTGGCGATTGGAGATGAAATGGATCAGCCCGTTCCCTCCGCGTCCGCCACGGACGCGGAGGATAGCCTCATCGAGGAACATGAACGCTTGTCGGGGTGATCATCGATGGCTATCGGCCCGTTTCGGGTATGACGTTGACGTACTTCTTGTTGCGGCCTTCGAACTGCACGTAGCCGGCCGTCTTGGCGTAGATCGTGAAATCCCGACCCATCCCCACGTTCTTCCCCAGGGCGAACGCCGTCCCCCGTTGGCGGACGATGATCGTCCCCGCGTTCACCCATTCCCCGCCGAATCGCTTAACGCCGAGGCGCTTCCCCGGGCTGTCATGGACGTTCTGCGTGGATCCGGTGCTCGTCTTATGTGCCATCTTCTCTCCTTCTAAACCTCGACCCCGATCGTCGCCTCCTGCACGAGGAGGTCGTCCGGGTATTCTTTCTCCACCAGCTTCAGCCCCCGGACCAGCGTCTGAAGGATCGCATCAATCTCCCGATCGAGGTGAGCGTCGCTCCGATCTATCGTGAGATAGGTCGCGTCGGTCTCGCTCGATCCGACCGGGACGTGGAGATAGTCAGTCAACGAGCCGACGACCGCCCAGAGGAGATAGAACACGCTCGCTCCCGCGATCGTCTCCATCCCGAGATTCCGGACGACCAGCCCGATGATCCGGCTCGTCTCGTCGCGTTGAATCAATACCTCGGCCAAGCTCTCTCCTATCCCTCGATCGCTTTGATCTCCGTCGTCATGAACGGCTGGCGGTGCCCCTTCGAGCGGCGGTACCCCTTCTTGCTCTTGTACTTGTAGACGAGGATCTTGTCGTCCCGCCCCTCGGTCCGGATCTCCCCCTTCACCTTCACCCCGTCCAGGTAGGGGGTTCCGACGCGGACCTCTTCGTCCTTCACGACGAGGAGGACCTTGTCGAAGACGATATCCTCACCGGGCTTTACTCCGTTAAGGCGTTCGTGCTTAAGGAGCATCCCCTCTTCCACGCGGTACTGTTTACCGCCCGTTTCGATCACTGCATACATAAATAAGCCACCCCAATTCGAGTTTGATTCTAGCAGCGGCTGCAATCCTTTTCAATCCCCTAATTCACGGCTGTTCCCGGTTCGACCGACCGGTCGGGCCGAAGGAGGGAGAGCGGCTCCCCACCCGCTGCGAGGAGCATACACTCCGATCTTACCCCACGGACCGTCCTCGGTTCGAGGTTGACGATCGCAACGACCTGCCGATCGATCAGCTCCTCAGCCGAGTAGCTCCCCTTTATCCCGGCGACGCACGTCTTCACCTCCGTCCCAAAATCGACGCGGAGACGGTAGAGGCGATCGGCGGCCGGGATCTCTTCGGCCTCCCGGATCACGCCAACGCGGATGTCGAGCTTGGCGAACTCGTCGTACGGGACGGTCGGACGCCCGGGCGCCTCCTTCCCGTCGATCGCCGAGCGGATCGACTCGATCTCGATCCGCTCGAGGATGATCCGCTCATCGCTCAGATGCATCCGGCTACCCTGTCGTTCGATATCCTCCCATCTCGGTTTATCGATCCCCAGGATGGCGAGGACCCGACCGGCGAACCTCGGGATGTAGGGGTAAAGGAGGACGGCGACCCCCTTCACCAGATGGACGGCGCTCGCCAGGGCGGCCGGATCGCCCGTCTCCCACGGCTTCTTCCTCTGGAAGTACCCGTTGCCGAAGACGGCGAGGGAGCAGGCGGCCCGGAGGGCCTGGCCGAGGGAGCCGGCCTCGAACGCCCGCTCGTATACACCGGCGGCCTCGGTGAGCTTCCCGCTCACTTCGGGGTCGAGCTCGGCATCGGGGACGTTCCCGGCGTGCCGGGTCTGGATGAACGAGATGACCCGGTTGAACAGGTTCGCCACGTTGGAGATCAACACGCCGTTGATCGCCTTTTCCAGCTCCTCGAACGAGAAGTAGACATCGCGTCCCTCCGGTCGGTTATAAAGCAGGTAGAACCGCCAGTACTCCGGATCCATCACCTCGAGGGCATCGTCGCAGTACAGACCTATTCCCCGGCTCTTGGAGAACGACTCCCCTCTGACCCAGTTCAGGTACTCGGTCGCTGCGATCTGGTCGGGGAGGTGGTACCCCTCCCCCGATGCGATCAGCTGGCCGGGGAAGATCAGGGTGTGGAACGGGATGTTGTCCTTGGCCATCGTGTAGATCTGGTGAACATCGTCACCGAACCAGAAATCCTTCCAACGCGGATCATCCTCGAAGTGCTCGATCACCGCCGACACGTAGCCGAGCGCCGCCTCCCCCCAGACGTAGATCACCTTCCCCTCCGCGCCGCGAAACGGGGCCGGTATCCCCCAGGAGATGTCGCGCGTCATCGCCCGCGGTTTCAGTCCCTCCTCGATCATCCGCTCGGTGAAGAGCCGCACGTTCCCCTGGAAATCCCGTGATGCCACGTACTCCCGTAGCTTCGGAGCGAGCTTCTCGAGGTCGAGGTACCAGTGCTTCGTCGGCCGGAATTCGATGTCGCTCTCCCCGCAGAACGAGCAGACCGGATCGATCAGCTCCTCCGGCTCGAGGATCGCCCCGCAGGAATCGCACTGGTTCCCCATAGCGTGGGGATAACCGCAGTGCGGGCAGGTCCCTGTTATGAACCGATCGGCGAGGAAGATCCTGCAGTTCCGGCAGTAGGCGCGGTTCTCCTCCTTGGTGACGATATATCCGTTGTTCTCCATCTTCAGGTAGATATCCTGGACGAAGCGGACGTGGACCGGGGATTCGGTGATCGTGTAGTTGTCAAACTCGATCCCGAACCCTTTAATCACCTTTACGATCTTCTCGTGATTTTTCTTTGCCAGCTTTGCCGGAGGGATCCCGAGCTGACGCGCCTCGTATTCGATCCTCGTCCCGTGCACGTCGCTCCCCGAGACGTAGAGGACGTCCCTCCCCCGCATCCGCCAGTAACGGGTGAATACGTCCCCCGAGAGGAGGGACGAGACGAGGTTCCCGAGGTGGGGAACCCCGGAGGCGTACGGCCAGGCGCTGCACACGAGGACGCGTTTCTTGTTCATCGATCCTTCTCCGATCCCGAGGATAACGGCGGATTATACAGGCCTTCCCCCTTCGAGGGCCAGCCGGACGCGTTGCACATCCGGCTTTGAACCGGTATCA
>QMQL01000159.1 GCA_003650505.1 Candidatus Acetothermia bacterium
CCCCCAGGTTGGGGGGGTGTTCATCCAGATGGAGGACGAGATCTCCTCGATCGCCGCCGTCCTCGGCGGGGCATGGGGAGGGTTAAAGGCGATGACCGCCACCTCCGGTCCCGGTTTCTCATTGATGATGGAGAACCTCGGCCTCGGGATGATGACCGAGACGCCGTGCGTGATCGTCAACATCCAGCGCGGCGGGCCGAGCACCGGCCTTCCGACGCTCGTCGGACAGGCGGACATGATGCAGGCGAGGTGGGGGTCGCACGGGGACTACGGGGTGATCGCCCTCTCCCCCTCCTCCCCGCAGGAGATGTTCGAGCTGACGATCCGCGCGTTCAACCTGTCTGAGACCTACCGGCTACCCGTCCTCGTCATGTCCGACGAGGTCGTCGGGCACATGTTCGAGCGGGTGACGATCGACCCGGATAAGATCGAGGTCGTCCCGCGGCGGAAGCCGACCGTCCCGCCGGAGGAGTTTCGCCTGTACGAACCGGGTGAAGATCTCGTCCCGATGGGGATGCCGGCGTTCGGGGACGGCTACCGGGTCCACGTCACCGGACTGACCCACGATGAGCGCGGCTATCCGGTGATCGACTCTGAGACGCAGGCGCAGCTCGTCACCCGTCTTAAGGAGAAGATCGAGAGGAACGCCGATCGGATAATCGACATCGAGCGGACGGACCTCGACGATGCCGACGTCGTCATCGTGACCTACGGGATCTCGGCCCGGACCTCCCTCGGTGCCCTCCGCGAGGTTCAGGGGAAGGGGATGAAGGTCGGGATGCTCCGTCTTGTCACGGTATGGCCGTTCCCGGATGCGATCATCGCCGAGCTCGCCGAGCGGGTCGCCGGGTTCGTCGTCCCCGAGATAAACCTCGGCCAGATCGTCCGCGAGGTCGAGCGGGCGGCAGGGGGGAAGGCGATCGTCCGTTCGGTCCCGCACGCCGGCGGGGATATCCACGATCCTGCCGCGATCACGGTGGCGATCGAGGAGGTGCTTAAGAATGGCGGTTAGAACGCGAAAGCTCCCGGCCCCGGAGGTCCTCCCAGCGGCGAGTCATCCGATGCACAAGTACCTCCGTGAGGACCGCCTCCCGCACATATGGTGTTCCGGGTGTGGGCTGGGGACGGCCCTGTCCTGTTTTACGCACGCTTTGGATGAGCTCGGCCTCGGGCCGAAGGACGTCGCCGTCGTATCCGGGATCGGGTGCACCGGCCGGGTCGCCGGGTACGTCAATCTCGATTCCTACCACACGACCCACGGTCGGGCGATCCCGTTCGCCACCGGGCTGACGATCGCCCAACCGGAGAAGAAGGTCATCGTATTCAGTGGGGACGGGGATCTATTCGCGATCGGCGGGAATCACTTCATCCATGCAGCAAGGCGGAACATAGACATCACCGTCATCTGCGTCAACAACTTCAACTACGGGATGACCGGAGGGCAGTTCGGCCCGACGACCCCGATCGGGGCGCGCGGGACGACCGCCCCGTACGGGAACTACGAGAACCCGTTCAACCTCCCCTACCTCGCCGCGTCGAGCGGAGCCGTGTACGTGGCGCGGTGGACCACGGTCCACGTCCGCCGGCTGAAGGATGCGATGGTCGAGGCGATCGAAAAGCCGGGGTTCACGTTCGTCGAGCTCGTCTCCCCCTGCCCGACGAACTACGGCCGGCGGAACGGCCTCGGCGACGGGCTCGAGGAGACGCGCTACTACGCACAGCGGAGCGTCATCTGCCACGGAGCCGACCCGAAGGAGGCCGATCTGATACCCGGGGAGGACATCATCGTCGGGAAGTTCCTCGAGCGGGATCGCCTCACCTTCCTGCAGATGTACGAGAAGCAGATCGTGGAGAAGAATAAGCTTCGCCATTTCTGAGCCGGGAGGTCTTAATATGGAGTCAACCACGGTGAAGGCCGCGCTCGTCGACGCCCTCCGCGCTGCAGCGACGATCCTCCCCGAGGACGTCGTCTCGGCATTGCTCGATGCGCGCGAGCGGGAGACATCCCCCCTCGGCGCGGCGCAGCTCGATGCGATCCTCGAGAACGTAAAGATCGCACGGAACGGGGGGATCCCGATGTGCCAGGATACGGGGATTCAGACTTTCTTCGTGAGAGCCGGGGTCGATAGCCCGTTCCTCGCCGAGATCAGGGGATGGCTGACCGGGGCGGTGATCGAGGCGACAGCCGAGATCCCGCTTCGGCCGAACACCGTGAACCCGCTGACCGGTGAGAATCCGGGGGACAACACCGGCGCGTTCATGCCCTACATCAACTGGGAGCTCGTCGAGGGGAGCGAGATCGAGATAACCGTACTCCCGAAGGGGGGCGGGAGCGAGAACATGAGCGCGCTGTACATGCTCCCCCCGGGGGTCGGGCTGAAGGGGATAAAGAAGAAGATCGTGGAGCACGTCGTCTCGGCCGGCGGTAAGCCGTGCCCTCCGACGATCGTCGGGGTCGGGATCGGCGGCGGAGCGGACATCGCGATGAAGTTAGGAAAACGGGCGGTCCTCCGCGAGATCGGTTCCCGCCATCCCGAGCCGGATGTCGCCCGGCTCGAGGCGGAGCTCCTCGGGCTGATAAACGCGACCGGCGTCGGGCCGATGGGGGTCGGCGGGGCGACGACTTCATTGGCGGTCCACATCGAGTACGCTTACCGGCATCCCGCCTCCCTACCGCTGGGGATCCTCATCCAGTGCTGGGCCGACCGGCGCGCCCGGGTGAGGCTCACGGCAGACGGTGCGATCGAGGTGAGCTGATGGAACGGAAGATCGATCTACCGATTGATGAGGCAGGAGTACGCGAGCTGCGGATGGGGGACATTCTCTACCTGACCGGGAGTATCTTCACCGCCCGCGATGAGGCTCACCTGTTGATGCTCGAGGCGCACGATTCCGGGCAGGCCCTCCCGTTCGATCCTAGCCGGATGGCCCTGTTCCACTGCGGGCCGGTCATTGCGGGATCGGATCCGGACTGGCGGGTGATCGCCGCCGGCCCGACGACGAGCATCCGGATGGAGCTGTTCGAAGACCGGTTTCTCGAGGCGTTCCGGCCCCGGATCGTCATCGGGAAGGGAGGGATGGCCGAGAAGACCCAGGCCGCCCTCGAGCGGGTCGGGGCGGTCTACGCCCATTACACAGGAGGGGCGGGGGCGCTCGCCGCCGGGAGGATCAGTCGGGTCGAAGGGGTGCATTGGCTCGACCGGCTCGGGATGCCCGAGGCGGTATGGATCTTTTCCGTCAAGGAG
>QMQL01000160.1 GCA_003650505.1 Candidatus Acetothermia bacterium
CGTGTTGTTGGACTTACGGTGAATATGATAAGGAGGAACGAACAAGGCTAACCCTACCCGCATAACTCTGGGAAGGGTGTGTCTGTTCTTCAGCACATCAATTGGTTTCCGCGTAGTGCTGTTCTGCCGGCAATATGGCACTTCGGGTCATCCGCCTAAAGATCACAAGCTTCTGCAATTAGTCGTGCTCGGAATCAGCAAACCGTGCCAAGTTCGAAGGTAGTCCTTCACGGGGAGCCACTTGAACATCCGACGGTGTTGCAATCCGCAAGATCGCCGAGCCGGGGCAATTTCCTCTCATTCGTGGTCGGTTTTTCATCCTGAAGCACACCGATTAAGGGTGTAAAACTTAAGAGTTGGGTTTGTCTTTCCAGCAAAGGGCCGCTGTAGCGGAAGGTGTCGGCCGGGCACCCTTGTCCGCTGATTAGGAACCCAATCGTGCTTCGTCCTCTGAACGTGGGATAATCGAGGTAGAGTGCAGCGATGAGGAGGCGAGCCTTGGCGACCTCCTCGCTCCGACTCGGTCTTCTCCCTTTCAAGGTCGCCACTAAGGAGGGGTTTGGCCACCCCTTGACGAAGTTTAAAAGGTCTGCTATATTAGTTGACGTGTGGAATATATGAATCCGATTTTGACTATGTCGAAATTGATACCGATCCCCTCGCAGGAGGATGGATCTGCGATGAGACGACGCTCGGCATTCGCCGGGCGTTTCGCTTTTACGGAGACCAATCCCCTGAAACACGATCCGTCAAAATTTAATAGCGAAAGGGGGTGATACCAGCCGCTCAATCGACCGCAGGTCTACGGTTCATAAGGAAGGGTCAACAAGGAGGTCTAGATGTTCCGCAAGTTTATGCTGGTTGTTTTGCTTGTCACATTGGGATTGGTTCTGATCGGCGGAGGAGCGATAGCACAGGATGATACGGTCACTTTCGGAATCGTCTGCGAGCTAAGTGGGAGCGGTGCAAACCACGGGGCTCAGTGGCGCAACGGGATCCTACTCGCGTTCGACGAGATCAACAACGCCGGAGGGATCCTCGGACGCCAGATCGAGTACTTCACCGTGGATACGGAGAGTCGCCCACCGGTCTCCGTCGCAGCGATGCAGTACGCCGTAACCCGGAGTCCGTTCGCGGTCTTCGGCACGATCTACAGCTCCTCGACGATCGCCAACATGCAGATACTCGAGGAGGCGGGGATCATCCAGTTCGTCGGTTCAACGGCGACGACCATATACGAGCAGGGTAACTACAACATCTTCGCGACGTCACCGATCAACCGGAACGTCTTCCCCTGGCTCGTTCGGTGGATGGCCTCCGACCTCGGAGTCTCCAAGCTGGTGATGGTCTACACGAACGACGAGATGGGGAGCGACGGTCGCGACATCATGTCCGAGGCCGCCGAGAGATACGGGGTCGAATTCGAAGGGATCGCGATCCAGACCGGGCAGGCGGATTTCGCCGGCGAGATCGCGCGGATCCAGGGAATGGGCGTCGACACGATCTTCCTCTACGGTCACGAGGAAGAGAACGCGCGGTTCATGATCCAACTGCGAACGCTTGGAATCGACCTCAAGGTCGTCGGCTACAGCCCCCTCCTCAGCTCCCTCGCCCTCAGCCTGGGAGGAGAGGCGATGGAGGGTGTGATGGGCGCGGCGACCTGGTCGTACGCCTACCCGCCGATCAAGGACTTCGCCGACAAGTATCAGCTCCTATATGGTGAGGTCCCCTCGCACGACGCGATGAAGGGATATGTCGCCATGTACACGCTCAAGACGGCGATCGAGCAGGTCGGCTCATTCGACGAAGAGCTGGTGCGCACATGGCTGCATGAGAACACGATAACGACGGATATGGAGCCACGCGTCTTCCTCGATACGTCATATCGGGAGGACGGAACGGTCGACCGGGACTTCTTCCTCGTCAAGATCGAGAACGGCGAGCAGGTCATCGTCCAGGTGATCTCGACGAAAGAAGAATAATCCAGGAGTTACGAGCGGCCTGCAGGCAGGGGATACCGCGGTCTCGGTAGCCCTGTTCCGCAGGCCGGCTCGTCCATCTGAGCCCTGGGGGACGCGTTCCGACCTCCCGGGGGCGGACCGAGAAGGGGGTATGTGAACGTGTTCCTCACGGTGGAACGATCGAAGCTAAATGGATCCCTCAGGATCCCTCCCTCAAAGTCGCACACGATCCGCGGGGTCATCATGGGGGGGCTCGCCGATGGGAGATCGGTCCTGTTGAATCCGCTCGAAGCGGCGGACACCCTCTCGGCGGTCCGCTGTGTCGAGGCGCTCGGAGCAAAGGCCGAAAGATCGCCGAGCGGCTGGACGATCGCGGGGATCGGGGGAAGGCTCCCATCCGCTCCGAAATCGCTCTATGTGGGAAACTCGGGAACGACCCTCGGCAACCTCATCGGCGTATCCAGTACCGGGAGGGCTCCGATCACCCTCGACGGTGACGAAAGCATCCGGACCCGACCGTTCGGGCCGCTCCTTCGGTCCCTCGAACAGCTCGGAGCGACCGTGAAAGAGAGCGGCCCAGGGGGGACAGCACCGATCACGATCCACGGCCCCCTTCGCGGGGGCGAAGCGGACGTGGACGGGAGGACGTCGATCTATCTGACCCCCCTCCTCCTCGCCTCCCCGCTCGCTGCAGGACCGTCCATCCTCCGCGTCGACGGAAGGTTGAACGAGAAGGGGTACGTCCGAATGACGCTCGGTTGGCTACGCACATGTGGAATCGAGCTAACCACGGACGAAGCCCTTTTGAACTTCAGCATCCCGGGGAGGCAGACCTATCAGCCGTTCGAGAGGACGATCCCGGCCGACTTCTCCTCCGCGGCGTTCCCTGCCTGTGCAGCCGTCCTCGCAGCGGACGGAGACGTCGTGATCGACGGGCTCGACTTCGCGGACGATCAAGGCGACAAGGTGCTGTTCGAATTCCTCAGGAAAATGGGGGCTTCGTTCGACATCGAGGGAAGGCGCCTCACGATCCATCCGACCGCGACACTCCAGGGGATCAGGATCGACCTCTCCGGCGCGCCGGATGCGCTCCCCATACTCGCCGTCGTCGGTTGCACGGCCGAGGGGGAGACGGTCCTTGAGAACGTGGGGATGGCCCGGATCAAGGAGACGGACCGGATCACCGTGATGCGCGAGGAACTCACCAAGATGGGGGCCGCGATCGAGGAGATGCCGGACGGACTGGTCATACGAAGGAGCGAGCTCCATGGAGCGACCGTGGAC